>NZ_DCRI01000031.1:0-53545 GCF_002324975.1 Acinetobacter sp. UBA1496
ACGTCAGCCATTACGACGTCGATTGTCGCTAAATAAATGATTAAGTCAGATACAAGACTGCCGTTAATCACAGAAGGCATTTGCTGTAAATGCGTGAAAGTTGGTGTACGAATACGGGTACGGTAACTCATGGTTGACTTGTCTGAAGTCAGATAATAAGTCGACGCACCTTTCACCACCTCTGCCATCACAGATGATTCACCTGCAGGCATTACAGGGCCCCAAGAAACGCTTAAGAAGTGCGTAATCAAGGTTTCAATATCTTGTAATGTTTTGTCTTTTGGTGGTGGAACAGCCAGCGGATGGTCCGCTTTGTACGCGCCAGAAGGCATATTCTCTAGACACTGCTTAATGATTTTCAGTGACTGTTCGATTTCACGGAAGTGAACAATCACACGAGCATATGCATCGCCTTCGTACTCAACTGGCACTTCGAAGTCATAGTTTTCATAACCACTGTATGGACGGTATTTACGAACATCAAAGTCGATACCTGTCGCACGCAGACCAGTACCTGTTACACCCCATGCCAATGCAGATTTCGCATCGTACTGAGCCACATTACGGGTACGACCCATGAATACAGAGTTTTTCAGTGCTGCAGTATAGTATTCGTTCAAACGTTTAGGCATCCAGTCGAGCAAGTCTCGAACCAGTTTTTCCCAACCATTTGGCAAATCATGTGCAGTACCACCGATACGGAACCATGCTGGATGCATACGGTAACCAGTAATCGCTTCCACGATGTCATACACTTTCTGACGGTCAGCGAACATATAGAATACTGGGGTCATACCGCCGGCATCCTGAATCGCAGTACCGATGTACAGCAAGTGGTTATTGATACGGAACAGTTCCGACATCATGACACGAATACATTGTGCGCGGTCTGGCACAGTAATACCTGCCAGTTGTTCCACACCCATCACATACGGCATGTTTTGAGCACAACCACCTAAGTAGTCCACACGGTCAGTATAAGGAATGAATGAATGCCAAGTTTGACGTTCAGCCATCTTTTCCACACCACGGTGGTGATAGCCAATATCTGGCACACAGTCTTTCACTTCTTCACCATCCAACTGCAAAATTACACGGAACGCACCGTGCGCAGATGGGTGGTTAGGACCCAAGTTCAGGAACATGAAGTCTTCGTCTTTATTACCACGCTTTAAGCCCCAATCTTCAGGAACAAAGCGAAGGTGTTCTTGCTCGAAGTCTTGTTTGGCTTGGTTCTGCATATACGGTGTATATTCCGTTGCACGTGCAGAATATTCTTTACGTAGCGGGTGACCTTCCCAGTAGGTTGGCAACAAGATACGACGGAGCATTGGATGCCCTTCGAAATTGATGCCGAACATGTCATAAGCTTCACGCTCATACCAGTTCGCATTTGGCCAGATATTCGTTGCGGTCGGAATATTCAGATCGCTGTCGCTTAATGCAACTTTAATACGAATGTCACAGTTACGCTCTAAAGATAATAAATGATAGAACACTGTGAATTCTGACGCAGGCAAACCGTCACGGTGCGTACGTAAACGCTCATCTACTGCAGACAAGTCGAATAGCATCACGTATGGACGTGGCACGGTACGCAAGAACATTAGTACTTCTTGTACACGTGCGCGCTCAACCCAAACTGTCGGGAAATCCTCGAAAGTCGTTTGCACAAAGAAGTTCTCACCAAACTTGGTTTTGAGCTCTTCAATGATGGCAAATGCTGGGCGTGAATCAACTGCTGTTGATTCTGGCATAGCAATGTCAGTTTCAGCCATTGGCTTGGCTTCCTATTTAATACAAATTCAGTCAACCTAAACGACAACTACACCCATAGCGGGTGCACAACAAAAAACCGGTCGTTTAAATTATTTAATTTCATCCATAGAGCGTAAGTTCTTCACAGCCACACGCTGGTCTTTCTTACGGTCACGTTCCGGTATCATCTTTGGCTTATACACTGGCTTAAGATCATCACCGATTACCGCAGACAGCGGACGACGCTCTAATTGAATTTGGTCTTGTAACAGCATTAATGCCTGGATCAATGCTTCAGGACGTGGTGGGCAGCCCGGAACGTATACATCTACCGGAATAATCTTGTCCACACCTTGTACGACTGAATAAATATCGTACATACCACCTGAGTTCGCACACGCACCCATTGAAATAACCCATTTCGGTTCAAGCATCTGTTCATACAGACGTTGAATTACCGGAGCCATTTTCACGAAGCATGTACCTGCTACGATCATCAAGTCTGCCTGACGCGGTGAAGCACGGATAACTTCTGCACCGAAACGTGACAAGTCATGCACACCGGTCAAAGTCGTTGCATATTCAACGTAGCAGCAAGATGTACCAAAGTTAAATGGCCAAACTGAGTTCTTACGACCCCAGTTCACTGCTGTGTGCATTACATCCTCTAGGCGAGTCATGAACACATTTTTATTCACTTCTTCTTCTAGAAGCGGATCTTCTACAACGATACGCTCTTGAAGTGGATATTCATCAGCATTCGGATTCGCACGGGTTAATGTATATTTCATCCCGAGTTACTCCTTATCAGAGGGTTGAACTTGTGATTTTTTCACAAGACCAGATGATTGAGCTGGGATTTGACCAGTTGGATCCATAACCAATTCTTCAACAGAGTTGAAGCGCGTAATTTCTGCAAGATCCATATTTGGCGAACCAATTTTAGCTTTGTATCCTGCTGCTTTACGTCTGTCTGAAGGTGCCCAGTTCAGTGCGCCTGTCGATAATTCGTAAACCAAACCAACAAGTAAAACCAAAATAAAGATAGCTGCAGTTGCAAAACCAATCCAACCTACTTCACGAACAGAAGATGCCCATGCATACAGGTAAAGTGCTTCGAGGTCGAAGACTACAAAGAAAATTGCAACTAAATAGAATTTCGCAGACAAGCGGATACGAGCTCCACCTGCGCTGACTACGCCTGACTCAAACTGCTCCTGCTTGGCACGGCCCCATGATTTACCCCCGAGGAGTAATGGGACAGTGAGCATAAAGACGCATAAAAATGTAACGCCGATCACGAAGGCAATAATTGCCCATTCGTATGGAGTAATGGCACTCATGCGGGGATAACTCCTGGCAGGCCGATTTATTAACAAAGAATGTATGTATTGGCCTTCAAATACACCAAACACAAAATTAATCCCGCCAATTGTACCTGATTTTGGATTTCACTTGCTAGTTTATAAGCCTTAGTCTTTTGGATGATTTTTTAGACTTTCCTAATTTTATTCTGGCTTTAAGCTCAGAGAATCTCAACCGATCGTTTTTTTAAATTAAAGTTTAAATTTTCATTATTTTTTCTAAAACCAGATAGGCTTTTAAAGCTCTGCTTAGTTAAGCCTCACTCCTTTTACAGTGGCTGGCTACCCACCCAATGAAACGAAACTTATAAAGAATCAATCAAAAACATTTCACCTTTGCATAATGCCTCGAAAAAATCAGTGTGTTTTTAAAAGATGTTTAACATGAATGTTGTCATTCAATTAGAAGCCCCCTTTTCTACCCGCTCTCGGTAAGCCTTAAAAGAGCAATTGTGTATTTTTGCAACACGTCCAACAGTTTGATTCAGATTATGATATTTCTATTTTTAAATACACTATGACATTTATAAAGTAACAATAAGGAGTCCATGCATGTCTCTACGATTCACCCATAAACCTGATTATTTTTTCTTTGCTCAATTATTGATGCGACATGTAGAAAGCTATATCCAAAAACATCAGGATGCCAGCAATGCAATCTTTGACTTAGGGGATATTCATAAACTTTTCCAGACAGACTATGCCTCTTCCAGCATTAACCTAGACGGTATTATGAATATTGCCGATGAGTACAAGCTTGAAACCTTATCTGGTGACCAAAAGCTAATCCAAAGCTATCAGGTAGATGTTAAAAACAACAAGCTACTGATCAACTTCAATTCTGATGCCTTAAACAGCCTAAAAGAAGGCAAACCACTGATTGAACCGGATGCTACCATCCATGAATAATCCCCTTTAAATAGCCATAAAAAAACGATACCTATGTATCGTTTTTTCTCACCTAAACTCTTATTCTGATTGATCTGACACTTCAGCTTTTTCCGGTTTTTCGATCGGTTTTTGCTCGATTTTTTTACCGTAACGGCTGGCTGGCCAAATCATGATAAAGCGTGCACCACCCAGTGTCGGACTTTGATCGACCTGAATCTCTCCACCAAACCAGTAGGCAATCCGGCTGACAATAGACAAGCCCAAACCATACCCCCCTGAAGCACGGGTACGACTATCATCCAGTCGAGCAAAAGCTTCAAAGATACGAGCACGGTCAGCTTCCGGAATCCCCGGACCATCATCTTCTACACAGATATACGCCATGCCCTTAGCGTCTAGTCCGCCGCTGATCAGGATTTTTTGCTCACAGTAGCGTACTGCGTTCCCCACCAGATTTTGTACCACACGATGCAGGTAACGTCGTTCAGCTTCTACAGTCACAGGTACTGGCATCGGCAGTACTTCGACTTCTTTGCCAGTTTTTAAAGCATCTGTTTCGACTGCCACCTGATCCAACACTTCAAACAGATCAATATCTTCAAATTCAATTGAAGGCATGCCCTGTTCCAGTTTGGCATAGGTCATGATTTCATCGATCAAGGTATTTAAGGCTTCAATATCTTTATCGATCTGCTCAACCTGCTGCAAGCGATAATCATAGTCGTCTTCATCTGCCATCATTTCCACAGCAAAACGAATACGAGCAACAGGTGTACGCAGCTCATGCGATACGGCACGCATCAATTCACGCTGCGCTTCAATCAGACGCTGAATATGATCCGACATATTGTTATAGCTGGAAGCCAGCGTCGCCATCTCATCACTACCCTCTACCGGAAGACGTAATGACATATTGCCAGTTTTCATCTTGTTCAGGGCATAGCTCACTTCACGCAGTTTACGCTGCATTGGCACCAGCAGACCATAAATCCCCAGACTCAAGACAAACAGACTGAGCAAGGTAATCCCGGCAGCTAACTGGAATGGCATCCAGTTAAATAATGGCACTGGCCCCATTACCAGCACTTCAGACGTCGAGCTAGGAATAGGAGAAATGATCGAAATTGTAGTACCGCGAATTGAGGCACTATCACGATATAGAATAATGCTGTGATCTAGACGCAAACGTCCAATCTGCTCGGAATCTAGTGGCAGGCTCTGGACATTTTCGATCGAGATTGGATAAGAGAAATAGTCCTGAATTCGCTTCAGGTATTCTTTTTCCTGACCTGGGTAGTACACCAGATAATCCAGAATAAAGACCGGTAAAGCCTTCATCTGACGTTCAGTAATATTATCCGCCTTAATATAAAGATAATGACTTGGATCATCACGTAGCCCGATGACAATATAAGCTACCCCGGTTTTGGCATCCCAACGCACGACTGCCTTACGGTTAGCCAGACGTCGACCTTCCGCCCGGGTAATATCCACTTTACTGGATTCGACATAGTAGATCGGTAATTCCAGCAGATCAGACGCATCTGAAACCCAATCCATCTTTTGCTGCAGATTAGGCTGTCTCGCAACCCCCTCACTGATGATATACGCCATACCATCAGTCAGGGATTCACGATACTCCTGCGCACGCTGGTAGTTGATGATCTGTACCAGCAGATAGCTGAATACTGCCACCAGGACCACAAGCATTACCAGGCCTGCGTATATCCGCAAAAATATACTGTGTTTAAACACCTATTAATTATCCTGTTTATTCAGGCGGCTAAAGGCACCGATTAGATACCGTTAGTTTCTTTGACGAATAGATAACCTTTACTACGTACTGTTTTAATACGTTTTGGATTTTCAGGATCGTCACCAATCTTTGGACGAATGCGTGAGATACGCACATCAATTGAACGGTCTTGGCCGTCATATTCGATGCCGCGTAAACGCTCAAAGATATCTTCACGTGACAAGATGCGACCCGCATTTGAAGCCAGCAGCCACAACAGGTCATATTCTGCACTGGTAAAGTCAACCAGCTCACCATTCAAGGTCACTGAACGACCACCATTGTCGATGACCAGGTCATCAAATTCGATGCGCTGAGCCACTTCATCCTCAGGCACTTTGTCGGTACGGCGTAATAAAGCACGAATACGAGCCAGCAGGACACGCGGCTGAACCGGTTTAGCGACATAGTCGTCTGCACCCATTTCCAGACCTAAGACCTGATCCATATCTTCAGTACGTGCAGTCAGCATTAAAATCGGTTGATGATAATGTGGACGAACTTCACGACAGATGGTCAAACCATCAGCACCTGGCAACATGACATCTAGAACCACCATGTCTGGTTGCTCAGCAATAATACGACGAATAGCACGGTTGCCATCCGGCTCTACCCCAACCTCAAGACCATTACGGATGAGGTATTCTTGTGTTAAACGAGCAAGACGCTCATCATCTTCAACAATTAGAATTTTAGGTAACTTTTCTTCTTGGCTCATGTGTTGCCCCTTTATTTGATGGACGTATGCTACGGACGTATCCTTTTGAAATCCAATAGATACGTTTTTAATATGCTTGCAATATACACACGTTTACATTGTAAACAAGATAGCGTTCACCAAACCAATACATCAAAGTAGCATTTTGTAATATTTTATCGTGCACATTTCACTCGAATGTGCATTTAACTACCGTTTATCGGCTTATTTGCATCGATTACAGCTAAATCTGAACAAAATGTGACTAGTTGATTCAGGCCTTTTTAGTTATCCACAATGTTATCTATAAGCACTTTTTGCCAGCTTTGATATGCTATGCTTTGCCGGATAAGGCTTATGCAAGAATCAATAAAAATTGAGAAAAATATTTAGCAAAATGTCAATATTGATCTACCCTAAATTTTCCCGTATCTTGTGTTCAATTGATTTTATAACCACTAGGTCTTGTGTTTATTCCTCGAACACTGTGGCACGATTTTTGCCCAGTTCAAACGGTCCATAAACATAAAAATAGATGACAATGGAGCTATGCTAACATGAGCGTAATCACGTCCACTCCGGGTCAACTTCAGGTGATTAAACGCACCGGTGATGTTGCCGCTTTTGATGCAGAAAAAATTTCTGTTGCAATTGGAAAAGCATTTTTGGCAGTAGAAGGCCAGCAAAGTGCAGATTCGAGCCGTATACACGACCGTATCGAACAATTAACGGAAATGGTTCTGAATACATTCAAACGCCGTTTACCATCGGGTGGCACGATCCATATCGAAGAAATTCAGGATCAGGTTGAACTTGCGCTGATGCGTACTGGCGAACAGAAAGTTGCACGTGCCTATGTCATCTACCGTGAACAACGTTCTGAAGCACGCAAACAGTTAGGTGCCAACCATCACCCTACACTGCAAGTGACTGATGCAGAAGGCAAGTTAAAACCGCTTGACTTAAGCGAATTGACTGCGACTGTAACTCGCGCTGCTGAAGGCCTTGAAGGGATCGACGTACAGGCGATTGTCGATGAGACCGTAAAAAACCTTTATAACGGCGTAAAAGAGTCTGACATCTCTACAACAATGATGATGGCGACTCGTACTCGTATTGAGCAAGAACCTAACTATACTTATGTGACTGCACGTCTGTTGCGTGATGACCTGGTGGCGACCGGTTTAGATTTCTTGGGTCTATCCACTGATACCAATGAAGGTGATGCGCTTGAAACTTTCCTGAAAAAAGGAATTGAGTTAGAGCTTCTTTCACCTGAATTGTTAAACTTTGACCTGGCTAAACTGGCTGCAGCGATTCAACCAGAACGTTCAAACCAGTTCACTTACCTAGGTCTGCAAACCCTATTTGACCGTTACTTCATCCACTCAGATGGCGTGCGTTTCGAATTGCCACAATTGTTCTTCATGCGTGTGTCTATGGGTCTTGCCCTAAACGAAGATAACCGTGAAGACCGTGCAATCGAGTTCTATAACTTATTGTCTAGCTTCGACTACATGGCATCTACGCCTACTCTATTCAACTCAGGTACGCTACGTCCACAGTTGTCTAGCTGCTACTTGACTACGATTGATGATGACCTGTTTGACATATATGGCGCAATGCGTGATAACGCAATGCTGTCTAAATGGGCAGGCGGTTTAGGTAATGACTGGACTCCAGTTCGTGCCCTGAACTCTTACATCAAAGGTACAAATGGTAAATCACAAGGTGTGGTTCCGTTCCTGAAAGTAGCGAACGATACAGCTGTTGCAGTAAACCAAGGTGGTAAGCGTAAAGGTGCAGTATGTGCATATCTTGAAACCTGGCACCTGGACATCGAAGAATTTCTGGAACTGCGTAAGAACACGGGTGATGACCGTCGTCGTACCCACGATATGAACACTGCGAACTGGGTTCCTGACCTGTTCATGCAACGTGTATTCGAAGATGCAGAATGGACACTGTTCACACCTTCTGAAACGCCTGATCTACATGACTTAACAGGTGCAGAATTCGCTGAGCGTTATGCTTACTACGAAAGTATTGCCAAAGAAACAAACATGTTGCACAAGAAAATCCGTGCAAAAGATTTGTGGCGCAAAATGCTGTCTATGCTGTTCGAAACAGGTCACCCTTGGATCACATTCAAAGACGTATGTAACCTACGTTCACCACAACAACACGTGGGTGTGGTTCACTCTTCTAACCTGTGTACAGAAATTACCCTGAACACCAGCAAAGAAGAAATCGCAGTATGTAATTTAGGTTCGATCAACCTGGTACAACACGTTCAAGGCGGCAAGCTAGATCGTGAAAAACTGGCTCGTACAGTAAAAACTGCGGTTCGTATGCTCGATAACGTCATCGACATCAACTATTACGCGGTTCCACAAGCACGTAACTCGAACCTGAAACACCGCCCTGTCGGTATGGGTATCATGGGCTTCCAGGATGCGCTTTACGAAATGGGTATGGCTTACGGTTCTGACGCTGCGGTTGAGTTTGCTGATGAATCAATGGAAGTGATTTCTTACTACGCAATTTCAACTTCAAGTGACCTTGCTGTTGAACGTGGTACTTATGAAACATTCAAAGGTTCACTGTGGGATCAAGGTATTTTACCAATCGACTCACTTGACCTGGTTGCGAAAACTCGTCCAGAGCGTATGTTTGAAGTTGACCGTACACAACGTCTGGACTGGGACACTTTACGTGCCAAAGTTCAAAAAGACGGTATGCGCAACTCGAATGTGATGGCGATTGCTCCGACTGCAACCATTTCGAACATTTGTGGCGTGTCTCAATCTATTGAGCCGACATTCCAGAACCTGTATGTAAAATCGAACCTGTCTGGCGAATTCACTGTGATCAACCCTTACTTGGTACGTGCGTTGAAAGAACGTGGTCTTTGGGATGCGGTGATGGTCAACGACCTGAAACACTTCGAAGGTTCAGTACAGAAGATTTCTCGTATTCCTGAAGAGTTGAAAGCGATCTTCGCGACTGCGTTTGAAGTTGAGCCACGCTGGATTGTTGATGCTGCTTCCCGTCGTCAAAAATGGATCGACCAAGCGCAATCTCTGAACCTGTACATCGCGGGTGCAAACGGTAAGAAACTGGACATCACTTACAAGATGGCTTGGTTACGTGGTCTGAAAACGACTTATTACCTACGTGCATTGGGTGCGACTTCTGCTGAGAAATCAACTATTAATACTGGTGCATTGAACGCAGTTAAACCTGCAACCGTTGCGGCTCCTGTAGTTGCAGCGTCAGTGGTTGAAGAGAAAAAACCTGAAGCGCCTGTAGAGGAAGAAGGTTTCACTCAGGCAGCGCCAGTGCCACAAGCATGTTCAATTGACAATCCTGATTGTGAAGCTTGTCAGTAATCTGACGGGTTTCTAATCCACCCCGACCCTCCTTTATTAAAGGAGGGAGAAAGTCCCCTTTTTTAAAGGGGGATTTAGGGGGATTACGAAATTTAGGCAATAAAAAAGCCCTCTAGCGTCCGTCAAAACTAACTAGAAGGCTTTCAATCTCGAAGTGATACCAAGATGGTCACGACGAGGCTGGCATATGTGAATGCGATAGTGATTCTATCATCGAATTAGCTATCGAGCCAGTACAAGTCATCTTGATTTGTATGGGAGTAAGCGATATGTCACCTCGAAAGAAGTGTGTACATGTGCGTTCATACATTCGACGTCGATTGAATCGATTTGAGACTGTATGTTCACATTATCGTAGTAATCCTAAGTAATTAGGAGAATTTGGGAGATATCAATGTCTCCCAAATTTAAACCAAAGGAAACCTCAATGCCCCATATGACCCACAACTACATGTTAGGACTTGCGGCATTGCTGATTTCCTTTGGCATTACTTTTTATTTACCAATTGCTTATTTCTGGCTCAAAGTTCGCCAGCAGCGTAATCAAAATAAGTAGTACTCGGATTTTTAGCACAACTTCTTTTGGTTATGTCAGTTCTTTAGCTGATGCCAGAAAATGAAAAAGGGACATCGCGCCAACGATATCCCTTTTCCTGAAAGATATATGACTAACTTTCAGGCGATGACTTTTCTTACGAAAAAGCTAGGGAATATTTTCTACTAGTTTTCAGCCATCGTCAAATAAGTCTAAACACGATTGCTCAAACTATAGGAGTATTTCAAATGAGTAAGTCAAATGATCGCATGATTTATGAGAAAAATGGTAAATGGGTAAATAAAGCCAATGGTAACTCCAAAGCTTCATCTGCTCATGATACTCAAAAAGAAGCTTACAACTCAGCCCGATCTATGCTTCAAAAATCGGGTGGCGGTGAGATAACCATCAAAGGTAAAAATGGTCTAATTCGTGAAAAGAACACCATTTCGCCAGGAAACGATCCAAGAAAGATCAAAGGATAGTTCTCTTTAAAAAAACAGTAAAGATAGATATTTTACCTCGACTATGTCGGGGTAAAGTCAATGCAAAAACACAATATAAATTAATGATTTTATTACATTTCTTATTTCTATTAAAAAACAAAAGTATATCTATAAATTCGCTTATTTTTTATCTAATCACATTTGAAATAACTATCAAATTTGGGTAATGATAACTACAATATCTACAATTTTTTAATTAAAACTATTTCGCCCCTTTGAATACTTGAGCAGCACTTACTTTATTGTTACTCACAAATTCATCCAATGGAGCGTATAATTTTTGAGAGTATTAGTATGTCTATCCTCAGTTGGGACGATTTCGAAGATGATTCGCAAAAACCGGCTGCACCTGAACAGCAGCCTACGCCCGTCGAGCCGAAAAAAACGGCTAATCCGCAGATGGTATCTGATGCAAGCAACACATCGTCGAATGTGGCAGCTGCACAACCCGCTGCAGCCCCTCGAAGCGCAGGATCAAATTCAACCGATTCACTGGCAAGAGCATCTGCTTCCCTAGACCAACTGGACGTTGCGCCTGGTCTTGAAGAACTTGAGATGGGCGCACAGCGTGTACAGGTTGATGATAAACGTATGATCAACTGCCGTGCTGACTTGAACCAGTTAGTACCATTCAAATACGAATGGGCTTGGCAGAAATATCTGGATGGTTGTGCGAACCACTGGATGCCTCAAGAAATCAACATGAACCACGACATCGCGTTGTGGAAGTCTGAAAATGGCTTGACTGAAGATGAACGTACCATCGTGATGCGTTCACTTGGTTTCTTCTCTACTGCGGATTCACTGGTAGCAAACAATCTGGTATTGGCGATCTACCGTCATATTACCAACCCTGAATGCCGTCAGTACATTCTGCGTCAGTCATTTGAAGAAGCGATTCATACGCATGCTTACCAATACTGTATTGAGTCGCTAGGTATGGATGAAGGCGAAGTCTTCAACATGTACCGCGAAGTTCCATCAGTTGCACGTAAAGCGGCTTGGGGCCTGAAATATACCCAGTCTCTAAGTGATCCTACTTTCAAAACCGGTACGCCAGAAAACGACCAGATCCTGCTTCGCAACCTGATCGCGTTCTACTGTGTCCTTGAAGGTATCTTCTTCTACTGCGGTTTCACCCAAATTCTGTCTATGGGTCGTCGTAACAAGATGAATGGTGTTGCTGAGCAATTCCAGTACATCCTGCGTGATGAATCTATGCACCTGAACTTCGGTATTGATATGATCAACCAGATCAAGATCGAGAACCCGCATTTGTGGACTGCTGAATTCCAGCAAGAAGTGATTCAGATGATTCTTGAAGGTACCATGCTTGAAATCGAATATGCACGTGACACGATGCCACGCGGTGTATTGGGCATGAATGCCGGTATGATGGAAGAATACCTGAAATTTATCTGTAACCGTCGCTTGAGCCAGTTAGGCTTGCCTGAACAGTTTACTGGTGTGAACAATCCATTCCAGTGGATGTCAGAAATGATGGACCTGCGTAAAGAGAAGAACTTCTTCGAAACTCGCGTAACAGACTACCAAACTGGTGGTGCGTTAAGCTGGTAAGAAATATCACATGATATATAAAGTATTATGATCGAAAAAACCGCCTAAAATGGCGGTTTTTTTATTGGATGAATGCTCAACTTATTTCATCTTTTCAACGATTTGTTCAGCTTTTTTCAGATGTGTCGCTACCGCAGTACGGGTTTGCGTCAACATGCTTTTTAATTCCGCATTTTTCGCATTTGGAATCAATTGTGTGTCCAAAGTGTTCAGGGCTTTACGATGTACTTCAACTTGGCTCATCATATAGTCTTTATCAGCTGCAGATGGCTTGCTCAGGTCAGTAACAATCTTGTCACTATCACTTTGCAATGCCGTACTGAGACTGCTTGCTTGCGGAGTTAATTTTAAACGGTCTGCCAGAGCCTGACCTTTTTTCTCATTCGCTGTATGTTCGCTAATCATCATTTGCGCATACTTACGTGCGTCATCTGTTTTAAGTTTTGGCAAGGCTGTTTTTGACTGTTTGATTTCACCGTTATTGACCGTACTTACAACCTTAATCACTTGACTCTCGGTTAAATGCATTCGGCTGTCATTTGATGCTTTAGAATTTGCTTGAGCAGCAGTTGAAGATTGCTGATTCATTGCCATTGTTTGCCCAGCAGTGAATAGCAATACACCACTCATCGCAACACAGTTAATCATCTTCTTCATTGGAATAGCTTTCATCATGGCACCCTTTAATGTTTTATTAATTAAAAATGCCTTTATAAAATAGGTGAATTAGCTTAAAAACAGTGTAATGTTTAAGTCGTTTTATGAGATTAATATATAAGCGTTTATTAACTTAAGCAAAGTCTGTTGAGGATTAGTTTCTTATTCAAACTCTACGTAAAAATTCGCAATATATTCATATTGAGTAAAATACTAAAATTAATTAAGTTATTGATTTAAATTATTTTTATAAATCTTAGTATATTCTTAGCTTTATTAAATTTACTTCAGTTTTTCTTCCCTTGAATTATTGCTTTTTATTCAAAAAATTAAGAAAATCTAAATTTAATTAAACTATTCATTATCAGCTAAATCAACTTCTTATTAATCAGAATTTCTAGCTTTAGATAGTGAAAATTTATTACCTAAATATTTTTATAAAAGCTTGATCTCAAACTAAATTTCCTATGCTACTATCAGCCATATATGAATAATATTTATACAAATCCATAATAGCCAGAAGATAAATAGAGAGGGCTTATGAAAGGTTCCATCCTGGATTTTTCTATTCAAGATAATACGGGTTTTATCACAGGGGATGATCACAACCGCTACAGTTTTAGCGGTGCAGACTGGCGTGGACAACGCCCTCCATCACGCGGTGACCGGGTTGATTTTATTGTTAACTCAACCGGTCAGGCAGCAGATATTTATCTGGCTTTGGGCAGCTCGATTCATCTGGGAGAAAGCATTAGCAATCAGATTAACAAATATTCCAATCTGGATCAGGCTGAAGAGAATTATAGCAGTATCGACTGGTTTGTAAAATGTCTAACCAATTATGCAAATTTTTCTGGTCGTGCACGCCGTAAAGAATTTTGGTTCTTTATGCTGTTTTGTGTAATTTTAGGCATTATTAGTGAAGTCATTGATGCAGTTTTAGGGACCAAACCTTTGGTGAATGGCCTGCTAAATTTAGCTCTTTTACTCCCAAGTCTGGCTGTAGGGGCGCGTCGTTTGCATGACATTGGACGCTCTGGATGGTGGCAATTGCTTGTGCTTACAGGGATAGGAATAATTTTACTCATCATCTGGTGGGCAAGTGATACCAAAAAAGAAAATAATGAATATGGCGCTCCTGCCAAGTAATGGAACATTACATATCCCGTCTTGATACGGGATATGTTTATAGATTATTTAATTTAATATCAAAGCAATACGTGGGCAATTCATGCTGCAAGATCAGTTATCCAAACTTCCCAATGCAATATGGGTGCAAATTTATAAAGATAAAATGCAACTGATGGACAATGAGGGCACGATTGTGCAAACAATGGTCCCTTCCGTTCCCTATGCTCATGAACGCAGCATCATTGCCGACTTTAAGGCTGCCTCAGAAACCCTAAAACAGCTGGTATCTACTTCAATTGTTCAAAAACTTTGGGGCTCTACAACGCTGCTGCAAGTTATGGATATGCCTGAAGAGGGTCTGACAGCTCTTGAACAGCGTGCCTTGCTAGAGTTAGGTTATGAAAATAGTGCACAAAAGGTGATTCTGTATGATCCTGAAGGTCAGGAAATTACGAAAGCAAGCTTGAGCACCACGTATCCTAAAACCAATCTAAAAATCTTTCTGGTTATCTTAATTGTCGTCATTGCTGCTTCTATCTGGTTTTTAACACTTTAAATGCCCATGTAAAATTAAAAAATCCCGCATCAAGCGGGATTTTTTAATTGAAGTTCAATGACATCATAAATTTTTATGAATAATCCATTTTAAAAACTTCTGGTTAGATTGGATTATATTTAATGATGTCATCCAGCTGTAAAGTTGCACTGTCTACATTCTGCAATATCAGCAAATCAGCGCGCGCAAAGGTGGTATCGGTATCGGAACCATCACGATCGATCGTCACGACTGTATCATCTCCACGTTGTTCGAGCGTGATATAGTTCCCCAGATTTGATGCATCTACTGCCTGATCACTTAATAATGCAGAGACATCGATGGTATCACCTTCAACTGCATTGAAGTCAGTCCAGGTATCTGTACCATTGCCGCCTGTTGCATCAGCATTATTCAGTAAATAATAGATCGCTGTGTCTGCTCCTGCACCACCCGTCAGGATGTCATCACCTGCGCCACCCTGTAACAGGTTATCTGCTGGATCATCAGCATAGTTAAGAATCTGGTTTACGCGATCAATATTAATCACCAGACTTGCTGAAGCACTTTCCTGATCGGCCTGTCCCGCATTACGCGTTACTGTATATTCAAATACCTCACTGAGTAATGGGCTCTGTCCTACTGAACTATTGTATTCATAACTGAAATTACCATTTTCATAGAGTTTGAGCTCACCATACGTCCCTTCGATAAGGGTAAAGTTATCTCCCTCATCACTTAAATCGAAAGTTACTGGCTGCCCATTAATCTCAGTTAATACGCCACCCGCCCAATTTTCCGCTTGTGTGCCGTCGGCTGAAGTTTCCTGAATATTGCCTGTTGCACGGTAGATTTCTCTATTAACTTCGTAGACTTCAGCAGTGGTTCCACCAAATAGCATTAATGGATTACTTAAGGCTTCTTGAGCGATCAGGTCTATCAAGCCATCAACAGCAGATAAAACATCACCCAGCCCTAAAGTACTCAGCAATGTATTTAATGATCCTAGTAAGGTATTTAAACCAGTCGTCAGGCCAGTATCTTCAAGCACGGTATCTAGCAAAATATCGCTAACTAATGGTTCTACCAGGTTATCGAATAATGCCTGGCCTGCACCGTCTACCCCTTCTAAAATTCCATTTAGAAGCGCATCTAATGCTGTACCCAGTCCTAAGGTAGTTAATAGGAATCCTAATGCCCCGCCTCCATTTCCTGCAAGTAAACTCCCTACGGAGGTATTGTATACATCACCTAATATTGGGCGAACTAGTATGTTATCCAGAGCCAATGACAAAACTGAATCAACTGCTGTGGTTAAAGTATTTATAATTGGTACAGAAGAACCTGTAGTTAAATCCGATAACTCACGAAGTGTCAATTGCTCCAGAATTCCACGAGGATCAGCATTTTGGCCAGTCAAGGTAGCTTCCAGTAGACCTAATACGGTATCTGACACCAGATTGTTAACCGTGTTATCCCCTAAACTTGCTAGATCTATAGTGGTCAGGATATCTGCTAATTATGAAGAATCACCATATACAGAGACTTCATAGGTTCCAGCAGGCAAGTCATTAATATCTAGCTTCAATCCTTGAGTATCTGCCACTTCACCCAGTAGCTCCAGTCCCAATGCACCAGCAATCAAGCCGCCTTGACTGGTATTTGCTGAAGCGACCTCAAATTCTTCGCCAGTGGTTGTATTACGTACCACGAAAGTAAAGGCATTCGCCAAGCCAACCAGATTTTCTTGCTGTACAGCGATCACTACACTAGAAGTATTTTTCTCAATCGTAAAACCGACTACGGCAACTTCCGAAGTGCCATTGAGCACGTCGATACCACTACTATCACTATATGTTGCCACTACAGTCGCATCTTGTGATCCTTCCAAAATTGCGGACACATTATCATCGGTAAGATTCAGTAAACGTTCTGAATTATTTACAACTCCGTTGGGTAGATCCACTGTGCTAAAGCTTGCAGCATCGTTCCCTGCCAAGTCCTGAATCGCATTCTCATCATTCCCAGCAGTTGGATCGGTATATTCCACACTGACAGTCTGACCTGCTGCAATCACCGGACTGGTAATTAGCGTTAAGGTATTTCCATCGGCAACAATATTAATCACATCGACCGTAGTTTGATCTGGTGCGGTACCCACTGTAACGACCAGACTATCTAAAGGAGGTAAATTATCTGCATCTAAAGTTTCGTTAAAACTGAGTTCGATGTTACCATCAGCATTCACTTCGACAGCTAAAAGTACGGGCCCACTAATATCCGGATTCTGCACTCCCCCCACATCATCTGAATCCAGATCTTCTAATACATTCCCTTCTGAATCCTTAATTCCCTGATTATCGTCAGGTGTACTATCCTGATATTCAACCGTAACTTCTTGTCCGTCCCGGATCTCTGGTTCCGTAATCAGGATAATCTTATCATCTTGTACAATAATATCGGTGACGGGAATTTCTTCTCCATCCACCACCACTGTGAAATCTTCAGCGCGTGGATTTGAACCATTTATATTTTCATCGAAACTCAGTTCAAGCTGGCCTTCTTCATTTACAATGACGCCGGTTAACTTCGGCGGACTCATATCCCGATTATCCGAACTACTTCCTGAGGATGAGCCTCCACCTGCCGCTGCCGCAATAGCTCCTAGAGCCAGTGCCCCACCCAGCCAAGGTAAAACACCCGCACCTACGGTTCCACTCTCAGCCAGATCTCCTGTAAGCGGGTGATATTGAATCGTATCGAGCATTACCCCATTTTCATCGGTAAATTCCGCCCAGTACAATTGGCCTTCATGCTCAAAAACGATTCGATTATCATTCACTACATAATCAAAATAATTTTCGATCGTAATAGTTTCACCATTTTTAAAATGGATAACAGCCAAATTACCTTGACGCGTAATTTTTGCCACTTCATCAATCGTGGCATTTACCTTAATCACTGATTTTTAGGTTAAATTCAAAATATTAGTATTAATATCCTGAATTAATTCTCCATTTTCTGCCGACAATATCTGTATATTCGCCATATTATTCCCATCCTTTTTTATAATTTATTTATTGCTTAATTAAACGTGAAATACATAGCATCAAAATCAAGGGATGAGAATCTGAAAAATGTTATCTTTAACTTGTTACCAAATATTGAAAACATAGTGAAATAAATAAATTAAAAACTTATTATAAAATTAAGCTGTTGAATTTTAATATTTTAGCTAGATTTAATAAATAGATATTAAAATATGGCAAATATGTTTTTGTGAATTATAATTAAACTATGACATTCATCACATAAAATAAATTATTATATTTATGTAAGCCTAAAAAATATTAGAACAAAAGTATACAAATAATTAATCAAGTTAACGCAATAAAACAGATTTCTATTCAAAAAATAAAGTTAAAAATTATTGTTAATAATGAATATAAAAAATGCTCCTAAACATAGAAGCATTTTATTTTTAATGAAAATAAAAAATTATTTTAAATAGTTTAATAAATGACTAAAGTTCTCAATCGTATACTTGGGCTGTGCCTGCTGTAATTCAATTTCTGAACCATAGCCGTATTTGACTGCAATCGACTCAATCCCATTATGGCGGGCACCAAAAATATCATGCTCACGGTCACCCACCATAATGCATTGATCAGCCTGTATGCCTTGTTGTTCCAGGATATACTGAATCAATTCCCCTTTATTGGTCCGGTCGCCATTCAGCTCACTGCCATAAATCTCAGTAAAATACTGGGCCAGATTAAAATGTTCCAAAATCTGTTTGGCATAAACGGTTGGTTTTGCTGTTGCGAGAAACAGGCGATAACCACGGCGTTTAAGTTCCGCCAGAGTTTCAGCTACGCCTTCAAAGACGTGATTTTCATATAGACCAGTCACTGCGAAACGCTCACGATATGCCATTAGTGCCTGTTCAGCCAGAGTATCATCCGCATCTACATTCAGAATTTTGGCTAACGAAGCTTTTAGAGGAGGCCCAATAATCCAGTCAATATTCGTGTCTTCACTGATCGGATGACCCACCTTTTCCAGACCGTAGCGGGCAGAAGTCGTAATCCCCACTTTTGGGTCAGTTAATGTACCATCCAAATCAATTAAAATATTCTGAATCACACCTTGTCCCCTATGTTTGCAGCCGACATCAATTCATATCGTGAGTATAGCCAGATTTCTCTACCCTAAAGCAATTATTAGGCCATAAAAATAAGCCAATAACGCCCATTTTCAGGGTAGTCAACTCTATATTTTGATCAGATAAACATACGAAATTTTGCCTGACAGACAGTTCTTGCAAGTGATATAAATTAATATCGAGAGTTTGAATAAATTTGCCTATACTAAGGCAATTTTAGTGAATGAAGGACATCATTTTGCGACCTACCGTACTTTGCTTTTCAGGTTTAGATCCTTCAGGTGGAGCAGGCCTTCAAGCAGATATTGAAGCCATCGGTCAAAGTGGTGCTCATGCTGCAATTGCCTGTACAGCCCTGACCATCCAGAACTCGCAACAGGTCTTTGGTTTTGAAGCAACTTCAAAGGAATTACTGCTGGCTCAGGCCAATGCCGTGGTAAAGGATCTACCGATCCGCTGTGTTAAATCAGGCATGCTGGGTACTACTGAAAATATTGAGGCGCTGGCAGAATTTCTAACAGCGCATGCAGATTATCAGTATGTACTGGATCCGGTGCTGGTAGCCAACAGTGGTGGCTCACTCGGCAATCAGGCCACACTGGTCAAAGCGTTTAAACAACTGATTCCACTAGCCACGATTTTAACTCCGAATACAGTTGAGTTGCGTGCCCTAACAGGTGAACAGGATTTAGATCAAGCCACGCAGAAACTGTTTGAAATGGGTGCTCACGCGATTCTGGTTAAAGGCGGCCATGAAGATACTCCCGACTATATCCAGAACCGTCTATATATTCAGGGTGAATTGATCAACGAAACCCGTTGCCCGCGTCTGGAGGGTGAATATCACGGCTCAGGCTGTTCACTGGCGAGTTTCATTGCCGGACGTCTAGCCTTGGGTGACCAGTTGAAAACAGCCGTACAACATGCAGAAACCTGGTTATTTGGTGTATTAAAAAATGCGGAAATTCCGGTACCGAATGGTCAGCGGATTCCAAAACGCTTCTAATCTTCCCTAAATAAAAAAGCCTGAACGATTCAGGCTTTTTTATGGTGATTTTTTTCAAGAATGGACAAATAGACATGATGATCTTGTTACAATGAAATTTAAAACTTGCGCCTTAACCTGCCAGTTTCACAGGACGCAGTTTTTCAGTTTTCTCCTGAACAGGAACAGAAATATGTTGATAATGCAATTGCCACTGATCTTGCTGTTTGCTCAAGACCATGCTGAAGCGGCACCATTGTAAAGGAAAATATCGTTCCATCGCCGCATAGGCAATCCGGACATACCCATACACGAAAGCCATGTCATTATTGACCTGAATGGTGACCTCCTGCCGTTCAACGCGCATACCATTGTTGCGTATATATGGGCGGTACTGTTGCCATGCAGCCTGATAAGCCTCAATCCCTTTCAGCTCGGAGCTAATATCAATCAGACAGACATCTGGTCGGCAAAGTTGACGAATTTCGCTGAATTCAAGTGAACAAATAGCTTGATCCCATTTTTGTAAAAATGTCCTGACTTCCTGAGCCAGACATTCTTCCCCTATTATTTTCATTGAATACCTCTCTATAAGGTTTTATTCAGACTTGAAAACCGAGATTTCAAGCATCTCATCATTTTTCAGTCTTTCTTGTTTTTCATTATTTTTAATTATGTGGATGGGTTCTGGTTTTACCCATCCCCCATAGATTAGGTCAAAAGTGTGACCTAATACCTAAAATTACACCATTTTTTAATCATAGGCAAAATTTTCTGATCAACTGCAATCATCAGGTGAATTTTGACTGATTATTTAAATTTTTATGCTCTAGTTTTATTTATCGTTCTTTATATTTCAAAATTGCTTTGATACTTCTCAATTTTTTATTAAATTCTTATACATTCAAGATAAAGAGAGGAACTAGGAAAACTTCATTTCCTAGTCCTCACTTCAATCTAAAAAATTCAAATAATAGCTTTAGTGTAAGTTTCTTTGTCCATTTCCAGAATTTCAACACAGAGCTGAATCTTTAGCCCTGGCTGCGAGACAATGTGCTGCTGCATGACCTGAAGTACCAGCTTGGAAATTGCTTGACGAATGTCCAGACTACGACCAGTCAGGAGAGAAACTTTAGCATGCACATAAGCCTGATCTGTCTTCTGCTCTAGTCCAATCACAAAATCTTGCTGTACAATCGCCCGGCTTTTTAAATCATTCGGGTCATTAATATAACCGGCGTTAAATAAGGCCTGATGAATTGCCAACATTAAAGGTTGGGTTTCGAGCTGCTGAATATTATCTGAATATTCAAAATGAAGATGAGGCATAAAGCATAGATCCAGGCATGATATAGTGATCAGAAGAGATTGATCTTCGAGTTTGAGGAAGAAGCATAAACCTTCAAACCCGAAGACCGAAAGCACTCATTCGTATAAGAACGTATTAGGCTTTTTTCACATATTCAGATTTGAGCTTCATGGCGCCAATGCCATCAATTTTACAGTCAATATCATGTCCATCAGTTGCATCGGGTAATAGACGAATATTTTTGACCTTAGTCCCGACTTTAACCACTGAAGAAGACCCTTTAATTTTAAGATCCTTAATCAGCGTAACTGTGTCGCCATCAGCCAGCAGATTGCCATGCGCATCCTTGATGACCACGGGTTCCTCAGTTGCTTCCCCTTCTTTCCACTCATATCCACATTCTGGGCAGATTAACAAGTCACCATCTTCATAGGTATATTCAGACTGGCATTTTGGGCATTGTGGTAGAGCCATAGCAACCTCGACAAAATAAAAAAATAAAAGAAAAAACAAAAAATTAAAGCTGAATTATAGCATCTTTGGATAGGTTCATGCTCAAGCTTTAAAAGGATCTCCCGCTCAACTTAATTAACTGAACTTAACCATCCAAAATATGTGGATTGACCAGCCAGGACAAAAGCTGCAATGACTCTTGCCAGCTTAAGTAGCATGCAGATGGCGGTACTAGATCCGGATAACCCACCTGAATAATATGCAGGCTGGTGCCTACAGACACTTTTTCAAAGATGAGCGTGACTTCAATTTCACCTTTGACTTCAGGTGTAGAAAAGCAATCGGTATAGCGCAGTAGCTGGTTGGGAATAACTTCATGATAGGTGCCATGTAAATGATGCTGGGTACCGGTAGCAAAATTGGTCAGGGTGATTTTATAGCTGCCTCCCGGTTTGACTTCGGCATGCTCAACTCTGGCAGTGAAGCCATGCGGTGCCAGCCATTTTGCAATAGCATCTGGATGAATAAAGGCCCGGTACACCCGTTCCGGTGGCGCACTGAATACGCGATGCATTTTTAGGGTATAACTCATTTCGGCCTACCTTTTTTTCTTGTTCTTACTGAAAGATTATTTTTATTTATTATTCGGACGGATCATCCTGATTTCGTCGGCCTCAGTATTTAAATAACTGCCCAACATACTGTACGGCCTAAATATAATTGTTATCTATCCATTTTATAGGATGTATAACAAAAAACTACAGTTGACCCGACCAATACCGCAGGCGATAAAAAACCCGGCTTAACCGGGCTTGAATAAGGAAATTTTGATTAGCTGCTACGCAGTTTGCTTTCGCCCTCTTCCGGGTCGACTTCATCATCATAGACATAGGCCATACAGCCCCAGCCGTCATATTCACCCTGAAATTCAGCGGCAATTCTGGTAAACCATTGTTCCAGATCGACAATATTTTCATAGGTAGGCTGCATATAGACATGAATAGTAATTGTCCATTCCAGCGTATCGCTCTCCTCATCCTGATATAGGCTTATCTTTTGTTCTTCTTTAAGCAAGTTCAATGCACAGCGGTCAGCCTGTTCTTCACTATTAAAGGCTATCGAGAATTCAATTTCATGGTCGTCCTGCAGATCATCACCATCCTGATACATTTGCCACAGTACATGACCATTTTCATCGTCAGGGAATTTGTCATAATCGCGTGCCATAGAGATACCCTTATTATGATGTTTTATTATTCGATTCAGCTTAACTTATTTTATTTGAATTATCGAGTACAGAATATGAAAAAAAATTAACTTTCTCTAAATAACCAACTGAATTTTATCAATATAAATTTAATAATTTGAGAAAAAAAGCTGCATTTTCATCTAATTTAAAATACCTACATATCAATCTGCAGATTAAAAAATTTCATCGGTTGATTTGTCTTTTTTAATTGGAGTTAGGAAGCGATTACTGCAGATGGCTCAGACACTTGATTCTGTCGAAGCTCGAGTAAAATGGCGGCGAATTTAAGCTCTTCCAGACGTAAGTTCAGATAAGACTCCTGAATCATGGCTTGGCTCAAGCTTTGTCCTTTATAGTTCATCAGGCGATAATCATCTTTTAAGGATTGCAGCATTTCTCCCAGATTATGAGTATTTAACTGGGACAAATAGAATTCTGCCCTGCTATTAAATGCCAGACTCAAAATCTCGATGGTGCTCTTGCGACGGTCTTCATCAACATAGTTACAGCTAGCCATCTGCTGCTGTTCTTTGGCCTGCTCAATCTGTGTTCTGATAGTCAGTAAATGCCGAGCTGCATCAGTATCATTGTAGCCACTAATGAGCTGATCCAGAAGCTGCGTGACCGGCACATCAAAACCATGTTGATAGCCCTTGATCTTCTGCTCGAGAGCCTCAACTACTTCTTGCAGTCGCTGCTGTTCTTTGGCCTGCTGATAATAAGCCTGTAAAGCTTTTCGGGCCTGCTGCTCAATATCAGCTTCGGCCTGAGCCTGTAAACTCTGTAAATATGCTTTGACCTGAGCGATATAGGCTTTGAGATCATCCAGCATGATGGAAGCATCAAGCTTGGTTACTTCTACGAAATTTTCAGCCTGCAAACTGCGGTTAATAATGTACTGCTCGATGTCACAGATATCCTGATATTTTTTATATTTATTCAGTTCAGTTCTGGCGCTCCCCAACTGCATCCGTAGCTGGGTCATTTCATAATTTAATTCATCAACTTGTGTTTCATAATCAGCTAATTTACTGCGTGAATGATCCAGATTTTCCTGTAGAGACCGAATATTGTTTCTTGATAATTTCAGGCTATTGAATACCCCTAGTAATACAATGATTAAAACACTTGCGAGAACAAAGAGCGCGCCACTTAGCATCATCCTGTCCCTTACCCCTTGCACCATATATAGGCACTAAAAAATTAAAAATTTATGATGTTTTAAAGTTATTCTGCATAATTTAATGATGAGAATCAAAGATAAAAATTGACCATAAATATTTAATATATTTGATCTTTTAAATGATCTTTCACCTATAAAACCTTAATATTTTTATGCCTATCAATTTACTTAACATGAATCTGTTGGTGATAAGCGATTAGAGTGGTTTTTATTTTTATATCAAAAGTTATAAGATCGAATTTCGGATAGGCTGAAAATCTTGAGAAAAACCTAATAAAAATAGACAGATCAAACAGTTAAACTAAAGATAAAGTGATAAATCCCCCTTAAATGATTCCTGCAATGTTTTCTGGTACACATTTTTTATTTCAAAAATTCATTACTTGATAAGACATGATTCAGAACATAATTTTTCTAGAAAACTGTTTAAATTCAACTCCATAATTTTCCGATGATTGAAATAAATTCTAACATTTCTGTTGCAGCTTACTGAAATTCAAATATTTATCAGAATCTATATTCATTTTTTGAATGGTTAAGTCTCACTAAAATGGCGCAGGTGCAAGAATCTCAACTTTATGACCACTCAAGGGTTGAGTAAAAGTCAGTTCACTGGCATGCAAGGCCATGCGATTAAGAGCACTACGCGTTGGTTCCGGATGATAAATTTTATCGCCCGTAATCGGATGACCGATATGCAGCATGTGGACTCTGAGCTGATGTGAACGTCCGGTAATTGGCGTCAGTAATACCCGGCTGATGTCTTGCTCAGGCAGATATTCCAGCCGTTGATAGAGTGTTTTGGCAGCTTTACCCAGTTCAAAATGTACCATTTGCCGTGGGCGATTTTCCCAGTCAGTAATTAAAGGCACATCGACACTGCCCTCGGTCTGAATCTCTCCCTGTACCAGCGCAATATAGTGCTTGCTGACTGTACGTGCCTGGAACATTTTACTGACCGCCACTTCGGCTTCGCGATGTTTGGCAAACATCAGTATTCCGGACGTCGCCATATCCAGACGATGGGTAATTTTGGCATTCGGATAACGCTCTAGTACCCGTAGATAAGCACTGTCATGATGCTCAGGCAAACGTCCCGGAACAGACAACAAACCAGCCGGCTTCTCAATGACGACTAGATCATCATCTTCATACAGAATATGCAATGGGTCTTGAGGCGGCGCGTAGACAAAGTTGTCGTTAATAGGCATGTGCTGTAAGCATTCAGGAGAAAACGCGCAAAATAACAATGTCAGGGAATACTGTCAATCCAGCCCTGTTATAGAATCAATGCCCGACTAAGCTTTGGACGCTGCACTGATGGGAGATACTGAATGACCTGACTGATACTGGGTTTTCAGGCTGTCGAGATCTTCATTTAAGAATGTCATAAGATATTGCTGAACCTGTGACATAGTCAGACTGCGAAATGACACATAGTCTTTGTTTTTCAGGCTAAACAGTCCCAGAATTTTATGCTGAGCTTCGACTTCAATATCACTTTCCAGCCTGAACTCAAGCTGACCTGAGGGCGCCAGTTCATTTAGCGTGATCTGGATCGACTGTTCAGTATCGGAATCTGTTACGGTAAAAGTGGTAATGGCGGCTTGCATCTGTAATTGTAAAATCCGTAACTGTTGCCAATTGATGGACTTAAAAGTAGAGAGAATTTCTTCTGCCGATAAGCTGCCTAGCTGCTCTGCTTCGTCTTCTTCCTGATGCGGATAACTGATTTCTAATTCATATTTTTTCATGAGACGTGCCCCTTTCTTATATGTAAAATTATCATAGCATTCTGTTTTATTTTTCAAGGATATAATTTGTGAGCAAATATTAAACATATTATATTTTAAATTATTTATATCAAATACTTATAAACAACCGGTGACATTAGAATAGTATTTAAATAAAGGATAATTGAAAGCAATAGGCTACAAATAAAATAGATTAGATATGTGATTTTAATAGTATTTGATTGAATCTCAAATGAATTTAAAGCTATTTGAGGAAGAAGATAAGTGACTGGGTAAGGAAAGTATTAAGCAGTTTGGAGGAGAAGATTTATTATTAGAAGAGAAAATTTTGAGGGTGTTGGGAAAACATCTTGATGGTTTACTTCAACTATCACTCTTTGTAAGAAATGATCTTATAGCCTATAAACTTTTGGTCTATAGCGTCCTAAGCCGAATCGAGACCTTTTGGGTTCGTACTGCACTCGCGTTTTGCGCCACTCACAGCATGCTACTCTTTTCGATCCCATCACACCCTTGAGATATATAGTAGCCAAGCTGCGGTAAAATTAATTTCCTAAGATTTTTTAATTTTCCCAGTTTTTGAAAATATTTTTCTTAGAATATATTTATAGAAGAATTTTTTATCTTTTAGCTCAAAATAAAGATCTTTTATTGCGGAAAGAGCAGAATTACTGGAATTTATCTTCACTTAAAACTTCATTCTGCTCTAAATTTTTCAAACCGCTAAGTTCAGTTTTCCAGCCATTTAATCAGCCAGATAATAATCCACTGTAGAAACCACACGAACTTTCTTTAGATAAGGCGTATTGCTGTCACGGTCTTCAATGCTAAACAGACCTTGATTGGCTGTCTTGATTTTCCCGAGACGGCTTTGAGAATCTGCTGCAAACTTTTCTGCCACACTGCGGGCATTTTGTGTGGCCTCTTCAATCATCGCCGGTTTGATGTCATTCAGTTTGGTAAAAATATATTCCGTTCTTTGCCCGGAATCATCACCACCAAAAGCAATACCTTTTTTACCGAGAGCGACCAGACGGGTTTGCGCTGCACGGACTGCATCAATATTGTGGGTATAAACCGTAATGGTCTGATGCGCGGTATAACGTAGCGCGACATTGGCATCACCGCCGTATTGCTGGGCGTATTTATCTGTAGTGACTGGAGAACCTGTGGTAATTTCTTCTGCCTTAAAACCTTCGCCTTTTAAGAACGCCTGAATTTGTTGGGTTTGCAGCTCCATGGTGTCATACAGTTCTGTCAGATCCTGACTACCGCCACTAAAACGGATGGGCCAGACTGCGACATCGGCTTTCACTTCACGTTCCGACAGCCCTTTTACGGAAACAATCCGTTCATATTGTTTAATCTTGACCGCACTATTGCCCAGAATGAATCCGGCAATAATCATTCCCAAGCCGATCAATGCACCTAAAATTAAGGCAGGTTTAAACTGATTCATTGAGCCGAACTCCTTTTCTATATTATTTATTCTGTTTCGAGTATTTTAAGCGTTTAAACTGCTCTGTGTAATGCTAATGCGACTATCAATTTTATTTATTCTTGAAACCTGAGAAAGTTTTGTCTCCTAACTTTTCCCAATTAAATATATGGCTATCAGCGGAACCAGATTGAATAGGAGTATTCCGATTTTATAGAGGGCCATGCCGCCATAATGAACGGCATCAAAAGTCGAATCTGAAAGCTAAAACCATCGACTATGCAATCGTTGTACCCAGTCTCGTAAAAAGACAATGAGCAAGAACCAGAGCATTAAAATGCTGTAATTCAAAGCCAATGTATAAAGTAAAAACCGACACCAGAAATCGAGGTCCATAGTGATTCCCTGCCTGTAGAGCCATCTATCATTAAGTTAACAGATTGATCAAATCTTCAGGAACTACTGATTTGTATCTGTGATCTAAAGGGAAATGGTTTAAATATTTTGAGCTAAAAGTTTCAGTTTTGACTTCCAGCGATCACTTTTTAGCGTACAAACAGATGACGGGTATGATGATTGATATAGGCATTTAAGCCATCACCATACTGGGCCAGCTGTTTCATATTTTCCACATGCTGATAGCCCGCACTGCTATAGCTATACGTATACACTTTCGAGGTTTTCTTGAATTGAACCCGAATGAACTCATTGCCAATCTCATAATTGGCCACACCCGAGTCATGATTGAGATCAAGATAATGTTGCAATTGAGCAGCCCTAAAAAATGATAAATCTATAATTTTATATGAGGTCAAACTGACCGATTTTCAAACAAAATAAATAGTAAAACCCACTGTATAGCGGGTTTTAAATGATGCCCAATATGTCTATAAATCTCATTCTGTACAGCACTTATGACAGCCCTCTACTTTTTCCCTCGGCCAATTCATTCTTGCCCGTTTATAAGCCAGATCATAATTAGCAAAATATCCAATCAGAATCTGGTTATCAAATTCTGGCAGGTCTTCACAGCCTCGTGTTGCGTTATGAATATAGTGCACGCCTTGAGCAGACTCTTGTTCATCTACAATAAATTTAATCATTTACAGTTCCCCTAATATTGTTTTTATAAAGTTCAACCACAAATAAAACCATACAGAAATTATGTCTTTTGCAATTCCATAATAAAATTATGTCTTTATTGAATAAAAATCAAGCAATTTCATAAACAAGATAAGGACCTTTCTTTAAGCAAATATTTCATTAAGAATGAGTGATAAATATTTATTTATCTGACTTTTATAAGGCGGAATTTTCTAGCTTGTTTTTCTTTTTTAGACGTATCCAGCGAATTGCCATTATGGCTAGCATTACAACCAGCAAGGTAGCTAGCACTGGCAAAAGCAATGACAGGATGGATAACAGAATAGCCCCGATCCACTCTCCGGTTGAGAGTACGGGATTCGCAACACCGCCCGTGGTGGCAGTTGATAGTCCGCGTGCTGCAACACTGCTCATTTGCACAGCCCCAGCTGTTCCGCCACCGACAATAATCGCTGCGGCCCAAGCTGCAAACTGAGACATTTTTCCACTGCTGGCAGCCATCGTTATCAAGGTTCCGGCCAGCATGGCTGCAGGCGTTGCAATCGTATCGATGGCATTGTCCACCCAGGGAATATAATACGCAGCGATTTCACAGAGGGTCGCGATGGCTAAAGCCAGACAAACTGCCGGCATGGCCAGCCATTCAAAACCGGTCATCGGTTCAAACCAGCCCATCAATGCAGCAATACTCATCACCATTAAAGGCACAAAAACACGGAAACCACAGGCTGCACTCAAGCCGATACCGATACATAAACCGAGGATTGTTTCCATGCTGCTTATCCTTGAGATTTAAGCCATTTTTATGATGTAAATTATACGCTAACAAAAAAGCCCTATCGGGTGATAGGGCTTTTATTTAAAACAGGATCTTCTGTTTTGAATATCGTGTGCTTAGGCAACCTTATCGTTATATTGGGTGCCGAGGCATTTGGTACACGGTGGTAGTCGGTCTGTACCAATTTCTAAGAAGACGCGATGTCCGCATTGAATACAAAAATAGAAACCTGTTCCCGGTTTTGAGCCAGCTGTAACCATCTTTGTTCTCCGTTGTTTTAGAAAATGGTCTAAGCAGTATAACTCTATTGTGATGAATGTCTATTGTCCATTTTTGTAAATGATGATGGCATTTGGGCGAAGACTAGAAAACTAGCTATTAGTCACTAAGTCAGTTCTAATAATCAGCATTGATATAATTACATAACCTCTCATTCTCATTTTGTAGCCAATGCTCGAAATTATCTGGATCTTGAGAAACTTCAAGCATATTCTTCAACGAAGATCTATCCATTATCAAATCCAATCCGCTTTGACAAAACTTCCACCCTGCTACCAAGTTTTCTTCGATATACCTATCAAGCTCGTCAAAAATCTTTACAATTTCAATAAACTTATCTTCATTTAAAGGAATTGAGGTAAAGTAGACGCTATTTTTATAATCAGACATTGTTGCAGGAACTGCTCCATATCCCTCTAAATGGAAATGAAATGATTGACTCTTTTTTTCAAATCCACCATGAGCAAAAGTGTTACGATATTTTTCTTTTATTTGAATTAGATTGTCATAAATCTTTTTGGATAAACCTTTGCATCCTAACACTTCAATATATTTTTCAGACCAAAATTGACCAATGATTTTTTTAATTTCATATTTTGAATGGCTTTGTTGCATAAAGATTTTGTAAGCTTCTGATTTAAATAGGTTTGTATGAATTTCAACCTAAAAATTAAATGAACAAAATCAGTTGGTTATGTATTTATACAACAAAGCCTGAACGTACATAAAATTTCACAAATAAAAAACCTACATTTATGTAGGTTTTTTATATATTAAAATCAAATAAGACCAATTGAAATCATCAAGCCACATTCCCTTCCAAGAAATCCTGCGCAAAACGTTGTAATACCCCACCCGCTTCATACACAGAAACCTCTTCTTCCGTATCCAAACGACAAGTTACTGGCACTTCAATGGTCTGTTTTTTGCCATCTTCAGTCGCACGCTCAATCACCAGAGTCAAAGTCGAACGTGGCGCAATATTACCAATTACGCTATACAGTTCAGTACCATCCAGCTTCAAAGTTTTACGATCTGTACCCGGCTTAAACTCAAGCGGAAGAACACCCATACCGACCAAGTTTGTCCGGTGAATACGCTCAAAACCTTCAGCAACAATCGCTTCTACACCTGCCAGACGCACACCTTTCGCAGCCCAGTCACGGCTTGAACCCTGACCATAATCTTTACCAGCAACAATGATGAGCGGTTGCTTACGGTTCATGTAGGTTTCAATCGCTTCCCACATACGCATCACTTCACCTTCCGGCTCTACACGCGCTTTAGAACCTTGCTTAATGGTGCCGTCAGAACGTACCACCATCTCGTTATACAGCTTCGGATTTGCCAAAGTTGCACGCTGTGCAGTCAGGTGATCGCCACGGTGCGTGGCATAAGAGTTGAAATCTTCTTCAGGTAAGCCCATTTTCGCCAGATATTGACCCGCTGCTGAATCCAACACAATCGCGTTTGATGGAGATAAATGATCGGTAGTGATGTTATCGCTAAGGATTGCTAAAGGACGCATATTCGCAAGGGTACGTGGTGCAGCCAAAGCTCCTTCCCAATATGGCGGACGGCGGATATAGGTACTTTGCGGACGCCAGTCATACAGCGGACTTGCAGCTTTCTCATGCTCACCTAGATCAAACATCGGAATATAAACTTTCTTGAACTGTTCTGGCTTCACGGACTCTTTCACCAAAGCATCAATTTCTTCATCCGATGGCCAGATGTCTTTCAGGTAAATCGGATTGCCATCTTTGTCTGTGCCTAGTGCATCTTTCTCGATATCAAAACGGATCGTACCGGCAATCGCATACGCGACCACTAAGGGTGGAGATGCCAAGAAGGCTTGCTTCGCATAAGGATGGATACGGCCATCAAAGTTACGGTTACCCGACAAGACTGCTGTCGCATACAAGTCACGGTCAATAATTTCCTGCTGAATTTTCGGATCAAGCGCACCCGACATGCCGTTACAGGTGGTACATGCATACGCCACGATACCAAAGCCTAGTTTTTCCAGATCCTTCAGTACACCTGCCTCTTCCAAGTACAATGCAGCCGCTTTAGAACCCGGAGCAAAAGAAGATTTCACCCAAGGTTTACGCATCAGGCCAAGCTCATTGGCCTTACGTGCCAACAAACCTGCTGCCACGGTATTACGCGGGTTAGACGTATTGGTACACGAGGTAATCGCCGCGATGATGATTGCACCATCTGGCATTAAGCCATCAGTACGGTTTTCTACCACACCTGCAATGCCTTTTTCTTTCAGGTCAGATGTTGATACACGTGCATGCGGATTCGATGGACCCGCTATGTTACGAGTCACGGTAGACAAGTCAAAACGCAATACACGTGGATATTCTGCCTGAGTCATTTCTGATGACCACAGACCAATTTCCTTGGCATAAGTTTCAACCAGTTTCACCTGTTCAGATTCACGATCAGTCAGCGTCAGATAATCAATCGTATTTTGATCGATATAGAACATAGCAGCAGTTGCGCCATATTCCGGTGTCATATTGGAAATCGTGGCACGGTCACCGACTGACATGCTGTCTGCGCCTTCACCGAAGAATTCCAGATAAGCACCAACCACACGTTCTTTACGCAGGAATTCAGTTAAAGCCAGTACGATATCGGTTGCGGTAATGCCCGGCTGACGTTGTCCTACCAGTTCGACACCGATAATGTCCGGCAGACGCATCCACGATGCACGGCCCAGCATCACATTTTCAGCCTCTAAGCCACCAACACCGACTGAAATCACGCCCAGTGCATCGGTATGTGGGGTATGAGAGTCTGTGCCGACACAAGTATCTGGGAATGCCACGCCATCACGGTTCTGAATCACCGGTGACATTTTTTCCAGATTGATCTGGTGCATGATGCCATTACCAGCAGGAATCACATCAACATTTTCAAACGCAGTTTTGGTCCATTCAATAAAATGGAAACGGTCTTCATTACGGCGGTCTTCTACTGCACGGTTTTTCTCAAATGCATCTGGGTCAAAGCCGCCATATTCTACTGCCAGCGAGTGATCGACAATCAGCTGGGTCGGCACCACTGGATTGACTTTAGACGGATCACCGCCCTGATCGGCAATCGCATCACGCAGACCGGCAAGATCGACCAGTGCTGTTTGCCCTAAGATGTCATGACAAACTACACGCGCCGGATACCAAGGAAAATCATGTTCCTGTTTACGCTCAATCAACTGGCGTAAAGACTGTTCTAAAATCGCAGGGTCGCAACGGCGTACCAGCTGCTCGGCCAGCACTTTAGATGTATAAGGAAGTTTGGCATATGCGCCTGGCTGAATATCTTCTACGGCTTGACGCACGTCATAATATTCCAACTGGGTACCTTGCAGCGGTTTCCGGTAGTTATTGTTCATAGCTTGCCTGCCCTCTTTCATTACTCTTTTTATTCATCAAAATATCTTGGTGACTTGTTTTTTAATAAAGGCATTGTACGCTGTCGAAAGTCCATTTCCCAAATCTTATGATTTTCAAAATCTTAAATACTAAAAATGGCATTTTTACCGAAATTTATAACTCATACTTTAGAATTTTGACTCTAAATTGCATTTTTTCTGAAAAATAGGCCTAAATCTGTCTCATTCTTTAGTATGAGATGTTGATAACAGCATAAAAGATAATCAATTTATTGGAATGAGTTTAAGGATAAATTTCATATGAAATCAAAGCTTAGAATCTTTCAATTTTAGAAATAGCTCATTTAATAAAAAGCTGAATCTATGTTTTCTATTTCAGTGTTAAGCGTAGCTCTTAACCAGAAATAGTAAATTTCATTGCAGATATTGCTCGATGAGCTTAAGCGAAAAAATCATTTTTCAGGTTAAGACATACCCCGAAATAAGTTACATTTTCAATTCCATATATTTTTTAAGACTTTCTTACAATTTTAGAAATACGTTAAATATTTATAGGACAATGATTTATAAACATGAGCTTATAAAACGCATCCCTATCTAGAATACTTTACACACGTCATTTTAGCTTACCGTTTGTCGCCCTCCCCCTAATTTGGTGATAACAGTCTGTATCTCAACTTTGTAAATCTACCCTCGAATTACTTCACAACAACACTCATCACAAAAGCACATAAGGGTGATTACAATGATACAACTCGCCATTATCGGTATCGTTGCTGCAGTAATCGCTGTACTGGCAGCAAGCTGGAATGGAGGTAAAAATCCTTCCAATCCTAAACCGCCAACTCCCAACAACCCTAACCCACCAACCACTACCAATAATCCCAACAACCCACAACCTACTCCAACAACACCCGATATATTGATTAGCAATCCGCCACTATTGCAAAAAAATTCCAAAGGCACCCATGAACTGATTGTCGCTTATAAAACCGGCAAGATTTACAATCCGAGAAATAGTACCTGGGATCAACTGTTCGTCAGAGGTTATCTCACTAATGCCAGTTTGTTTAACAAGAAAAAAGCTGGAGAGTCTGTTGAAGACCTTTTAGTTGGTCCGCAAATCCGGGTCAAACAAGGTGAAACCCTGAAAATTAACCTAAATAACCAGCTTCCACCTGAACAGAAAGCCACCTGCCCAGACAAAGTGGATAATGTGAACGATCCACATTGCTTTAATACTACTAACTTGCATACCCACGGCTTCTGGGTAAGCCCTCAAGGCAATAGTGATAATGTTTTCCTGAAATTTAAACCTCAGGAAAAATTTGACTATCAGTACAAAATGGAGCCGAATCATCCGGCAGGAACCTACTGGTATCATGCCCATCTGCATGGCTCAACAGCTATTCAGGTATCGAGCGGTATGGCAGGCCCATTAATTGTAGAAGGCTCAAGAACACCAAAAGTAAAAAATGGCAAAGTCACTGAAACAGGCGATATGGACATTTTATGGAAAGAAAAAAATAGCTATCCAAATGAAAACATCCTGCTATTCCAGCAAATTCAATATCGATGCTCTAACCCTGACCCGGATGTAAAATTCGATATTCCTAACAATTGCGAAGGTAAAGGCTTTGGATTACTGGAAGATTATACAGATATCGCTAATCCTGGCTCTTGGGCCGACCAGAACTTCTATACCTCTATCAATGGTAAAGTTTTAGGAGAGATCAAAGTTGAACAGAATGCTTTTAATCGCTGGCGCATGATTCATGGTGGTGTACGCGACACTATTGGTCTGGTAATTAAAGAACTGCCAAACTCCAGTAAATTTAGCGCCGAAGACACCCTTAAAGCCTGTCTGGCATATCAGGAAGCAGATCCAAAAGAGTTTAATGAAAGTTTAAAAAGCTTACCGGTTTATACGATTGCTCAAGATGGTTTGACCATGACTCAGGTACAGCGCAGAACACTGTCTGTGTTCCAGCCTGGTTATCATCATGATGCAATGGTCACCTTCCCAACCACCAACAAATATTGCATTTATGACTCCAAATTAAATATTGAGGATGAAGTGAATGCACCGATCCCAACGGGTCAAGTTACCCCTCAACTTGCCCCGAACCATCCTCTCAATGCCCAACTACTGGGATGGGTCAATGTACAGGCAAGCAAAACAAAAGCGCAGACTCCTGCCGAGTTCCTGCAAGAGCGCGCGAAAAAAATTGGTTTAAGCAAAGAGATTCAGACTCAGTTATCCAAGCTTAATCTTACTGCCTTTACTGATCATCCATCATTAATGACTCCAGCAATTGACAAGCTGGTTGCCTCCAGACCGAAACAATACAGTAAATTTGAACTGGCTTTCGCAAATGGTCTTAAATTTGGCTTCCGTCATAAAGAAGATGGTGACTTACTCAGTTTTGGAAATGCATTTGATGGCGAAGGATCAGTCGGTCGGACACACGCCAAAGATCCGGATCGTGAATATGTGCGTCAGTTACAAATTGGACAGACGGATGAATGGGAACTGACGACCGAAGCTTTTGGTGGCCATCCTTTCCATATTCATGTTAATCCATTCCAGATTGTTAAAATCTTAAAAACTGTCACTGGCCCTAATGGTGAATCCAAAGAAGTTGATGTGAGTGAATTAGCGCCTGATGATAATGATACAGATGATGTGCAATATCGTGGTATGAAAGGACAATTCAAGGATACCCTGTTTATCAAGGCGAACTATAAATTTATTCTTCGAAGTTATTACAAGAAATTTGAAGGTGATTTTGTACAGCACTGTCATATCCTCGATCATGAAGATCAGGGCATGATGGAAACAGTAAGGGTCTGTGGAGGCAAATTCCCTTGTGATTCACCTCTCCCAACCTCGTCTCATCATCACTAATTAGACACTCCTGAAAAGGCCAACGATCCCGATTGTTGGCTTTTTTGTTTGCCTCTATTAAATGCTTGCTGCACAATAGCTTGATTGATTTTGAGTATTCAAACTGAGGCTGATCATGGCAACATCTCCTGCTTTTACCTTATTTACGCTGAATGGAGTAGATGCGCAAAAATTCCTTCAGGGTCAAGTTACTTTAAATGTCGAAATTCTGGCTGAAAACCTGACCCGCTATACAGCGATCTGTAGCTTGAAAGGACGTATCCAGTTCGGTATCTGGTTGAAAAAAATTAATCCGGAAAGCTTTGAAATTGTCAGCCCTGAAGATCAGGCAGCAGAACTGGCCAGCCATATTAAAAAGTTTGGCGCTTTTTCAAAAATGAAACTGGAACAGGTTGGCCCGGTTTATCCAGTTATCAATGATATCCAGACTGATTTTTTTGAAACTGAAACGGATATTATCCTTTGGCAACAGCAAGCCATTACCTCAGGTCAGGCTTGGATTCAGGCAGCTACTGCGACCCTGTTCCAGCCACAGGAATTGCGTATGCATCAACGTGAAGGCATTCACTATGACAAAGGTTGTTATCTGGGTCAGGAAGTGATTGCTCGCTTATGGTTTAAAGCCAAGCCAAAACACTGGTTGCATTTGATTCAAGGTACAGGTGAAGCACCTGCTGTTGCGACCAAGCTGCACAATGACATCGAAGTGGTCAATAGTATTGGTACAGATCAGGGTTATCAGGCTTTAGTGGTTGCCAAACCTGAAGCATTGGCTGAGCTGGATGTACAAGTTCTTGAATTGCCTGAAGCTTTAAGTGGTGATGTGGCACGTCCACAATAATGACCTATTATCTTGATGCAAAAGCCAGAATTTAATTCTGGCTTTTTTATTTTTATTAGGCTAAACAATTAAATAGAAAAAGATTGACTGAATAAAACACACCTTAACCCGAGCACGCTTTTATTGATTTATATCCTATATGATTCTCAAATAATTTGTAATTAGTCACATATTCAGTATTTACAAAGCCTGAAATCGTCTTATGATGTAGATGAAAACGACAAAAATCGCACCATGGAATTAGGTGTTAGAAAAATTAAGGTTATCGGAACAATGAAAAAATTAGTACTTGCTGCAATTCTTGCAGTGTCCAGCCAATTTGCCCTCGCAAATACTTCAAATGCCCCAGTCGATCCTCAATTTGCCAAAATTGAAGAGATGGTGAATGCCAAGAATTTCAAGGGTGCCTACGATGCTTTAAGCAAATTGGCCAGCCAGGGAAATGCACAAGCCATCTATAACTTAGGCTATTTAACGCAAACCGGCCAAGGCACTGCTAAGGATGAAAAAAAGGCCATCCAACTATATGAACAGGCCGCCAGCAAAGGTTATCCAGTGGCCAACTATGTACTAGGTAAGAATTATACCGGTGGCACTTTAGGTCTTAAGCAGGATTTGGGCAAAGCCAAGCAATACCTAGAACGCGCATCGGCAGCCAATTTCGATGAAGCGACGGTAGATCTGGCTATACTTTTATTTGCTGAAGGAACAACAGCTTCTGACCAGCAGGCTTTGAAAAAATTACAGCCTCTTATTAGCAAGAGTAATATGCCGGCCATTCATGCCAAAGCCTTATATGACATCAGTAACGGCTTTAAAACCAAGAATGAAAAGCCGATCCAGCAAGGCTTGAGCAGTATTCAGGATCTGGCGAAAAAAGGCTATATCCCTGCCCTGATGGCGATTGGCAATATGTTTGCCAACGGTAGTATTGTTCCGCAAAACCTACCTGAAGCTAAAAAGATCTTTGCAGCCCTAGCACAGGAAAATATTCCTAAGGCCAGAGAATCTCTAGCAGCAGTGGATAAAATGATTGCCGAGCAGAAAAAAGCACCTGCCAAAAAAAGTTAATCAAATTTTATCAAAATAAAAAAGCTCCTGTTGGAGCTTTTTTATGGGCTATAGATTTATAAGCCAGCTTGGTTAACTCCACCACAAAGTAATAAGTCCACTGGCAACCACAAAACCTGCAAGGGTACTCATTAATAATGGCGTTAGAGTCCGCTCATTGAGGCCGTACGCCTGCCCTAACATACCAAAAATCGTTGGCATAGGTAGGGCTGCGATCAAGGTACCCGCATAGATCATTTCCTGACTTAAATGAGTTAATCGACTCAGGCCCAGATACATCAGGATCGGCATCAGGATATTGCTGGAAAATACCAAATAGAAGCTTTGCAGATTCACATATTTCAGACTCATGCCCACGATTCCGCCACCAATCGCGAACAGCGCCAAAGGTGAGGCAGTCTGTCCAATCATGGCAAAAACCTGATCCAGATAAATTGGCAGGCGAATTTCAAAAATCGCACAGGCCATACCCAGCATCACCCCCATAAATAAAGGGTTCTTAAACAGCATCAGAATAGTACTTTTCACAAGACTCCCCAGATTGGCTTGATGTTGGGTACCGAGTGCAGCCAAGATTAAGACCATCGGAATCAGAATCATGCTTTCAATAATGACCACCAATGAGGTATAGGTCATCGCATGCTGTCCCACCAATAAAGTGAGTACTGCTGTACCAATCAATCCGGTATTGGACATCGCTGCGCCCAAGGACAGAACAGCACTATGCGAAGAGGTATTCTTGAATTGACGGCGCATCAGCCAGAAGCTGAAACCATAAAGTAATAAAGTGACAGAGGTATAGATCGCAAAGTATTCAAAATACCAGATTTCATGCAGATCTTTAGAAGCTAGAAACTGAAAGAACAGTAACGGTAAGGCCACTTTGATGACAAAGGCCCCTACCATTTCAACCTGTTCTTTTTTTAGAATTTGACATTTCACACTCAGGTAACCTAGTGCCAATAATAAAAATATAGGCACAATTACCGCAATAATCATATGAAATGTCCTGTTGTTTGAGATGCGTTATTATAAGCCTTTCTAAGAAAAAATGGCCTTAAAACGATTCAAACAACTGATTTAAGCCATGCGGTGCAGAACGTAAATATTGTGGAGAAATTGCTATTTTTTCATCCAGCGTTACTGCAGCATGCCAAGGCCAGCGTGGATCATAAAGTAAGGCACGTGCAATCGCGATCGCATCAGCCTGTTTATACTCCAGTATGCCTTCTGCCTGCTGTGCATCGGTAATCAGACCCACTGCAATGACTGGAATATTTACGTCCTTTTTAATCGCTTCAGCAAAAGGGACCTGATAATTTGGATGCACATCAATTTTCTGGTCGACATGTAAACCTGCACTCGACACATGAATATAGACTGCACCCAGTTTCTCCAGAGCTTTGGATAGTTCAACTGAAGATTCTACATCCCAACTTTCTACGCCATCCATCCAGTCCGTTGCTGAGATACGAACACCAATTGGAAAACCTTCTGGTACTGCAGCTTTAATTGCTTCAAATACTTCAAGCGTCAGACGAATACGGTTTTCAAACGAACCGCCATATTGATCCTGACGATGGTTCGATAACGGTGACATAAACTGATGCAATAAATAACCATGTGCTGCATGTAGTTCAATTAATTCAAAGCCTGCTTCAACCGCTCGCTTGGCACTGGCTGCAAAATCCTGAATTACTTGCTGGATTTCATCCATACTTAAAGACTTGGGTGGATGTTCATGAGCTTGGAAAGGAATATCACTGGCAGAAACAGTTTGCCAGCCGAGTGCATGATCTGGGGCGAACTGCCCTTTGCCACCCCAAGGTTTATCTGTAGAAGCTTTACGGCCTGCATGTGCAAGCTGTATGGCAAAAGGCATAGGAGAAATTGATTTGACCTTTTGCAATAAGGTTTTGATCTGGCTGGCCTGCTGGTCATTCCAAAGCCCTAAATCGGCATAACTGATGCGACCTTCAGGCTGTACAGCGGTGGCTTCCACAATGCAAAGACCTGCACCGGATAAGGCATAATTGGCCCATTGTTGTTCATGCCAGTAAGTGATTTCACCTTGCTCGGTTGCAGAGTACTGACACATCGGGGCAATCACAATTTTATTTTTAAGTTGCAATGATCCAAACTGAACCGGCTGAAATAGTAGTGACACGCGGTATTCCCTCTTTTTGTGAAGTGGCTTTTCAGAACTTTTTACCAAAAAATAAAAAACAGGCTCTGATGAGCCTGTTTATTTATAACGTGATTAAATTCTTTTTAGAAGATCACTCGTGTAGTCAAACCTAACACCAATGCATTATCCACCTGGTTGCTAGACCCCGGATTTATAACGTATTGCAGGTTTGGACGTAGCATCAGCCATTTTGTTGCGTTATAGCTGTAGTTGAGTTCGATATTGTATTCGGCACTCGCATCGTAGTCTACTTTAGCTAATGAACCTTCAGCAAAACGATCATTTACATGTACACGATTCACTGCCAGACCCAAAATATCATTCGGCTGGCTATCCATCAGACCAATATATTTCAGACCCAATTGTTGTGAATTATCCACTTTATTGGTATCACGATCATGCCAAGTAAAGTTAGCGAATGAGTGTAAACCCTGACGGCCATTACCCGTTGAAGTCAACTGCTGTTCTACGGCTAACCAGCCTGCAAAGGTACGGTTTTCTCCTTCACCTGTCGCAACATCTTTCTGGTTGGCAACATCATCAGCAGTGTTATACATACCGCCTACACGATAGCTGCCAGGCAAACCATTTACTAATGATTTTGGTGTCCAGATTACTTCTGCAGGAATCGTCACGCCATCAGCATTGTCGGTATCCAGACTCCAGCCCTGACCTTCTTTAGCACCATTGCCGTTATCTGGATTAAATTCATAAACACCGACTTGTACAGCAACGTCAGGGTTTAGCTGCTGTTTTACACGTGCACCCCATTGTGCGACTGGGGTATTCATCCAGATATTGCCTTGCCATTTGCCCATCTGCGCAGCACAAAATGCTGTACTGGCAAAATCACAAGCCATCACGTTAAAGTCCATACCCAGACCCAGACGACCAGCTTTAATACTCAGGCCTTGTTCCTTATAGTTCTTTTCAATTGAAAGTTCGGTTAAACGGCTGTCCTGATTACCACGACCAAATGTTCCTTGAACATTGGCCCATTGAGCTGCATCACCTTGTAAATCACGTACCGATGTACTTTGTCCCTGACGCGCAGTCGCAACTGCACGAACAGTTACGCCATCCCAGCCAGCCAGTTTTTCCATGTCTAACTGTGTACCTAACCATAACTGTGCTGAAGTTAAAGGATCGGCCCCTTCATTACGTCCGCCATCAGCCAGATACGCTGTATCTGTCAGCAAGTTTGCTTCAAACTTGATGCCTTGTTGAGCAAGTTCAGTACGTTTTCCATTCCAGTCGCCTAATAGATACTGCCCTTGAGAATCAAATGCAGACTCAGCCTGCGCAGAGGTCATGGCTGCTATCAATGGCAATAAAGCTAGACTTAACTTTTTCATATAAAACCTAAACATATGGAGAGAGTAAAGGCAACCTGATGCATGCCCTGTGTGACTTGATACAGAACGTTACATAACTTTTCACTTAAAAACTCAGCATTTTTTTTATTATTAGTAAAACTTTAAGTTATAAGAAAAGATATTTTATATAACAATAAATTTACATATTTTATATTTTTCAGTAAGTTAAATACTAAAAATCAACCAATATATTTCCTATTTTTATTATTTGGATCTAAAACCATCTCAATATTAAAGTTTATTTTTTAACCAATTGTTAAAATATTTTTGAATGCCCTGCTCATAACTTCTATTCAAACAGGACTTGCATTCAGACTTAAAACGCCCAATATTAGCCTCATGATATTAGCTGCTAAGTGTTATGCCTGAATTACCCGAAGTTGAAACCACCAAAACCAGCCTCCTTCCCCTTCTTAATCAGCAAGTGCTAAAAGTTGAAGTGCGTCAGCCTAGTTTACGTTGGCCAATTCCTGATGATCTCGCGCGTCTGCAAGGACAACGCCTGATTCAGCTTACGCGTCGCTCCAAATATATTTTGGCGCAATTTGAACAGGATACGATGCTCTGGCATCTGGGTATGTCAGGCAGCTTTCGCTTGTGTGAAACCAATGAAGAATTGCGCAAGCATGATCATCTGATTATTCAGTTTGAAGAGATCCAGCTGCGTTACCATGACCCGCGCCGTTTCGGCTGTATTCTCTGGTTAAATGCTCAATCACAAAGCAAACTGATTGATACGCTTGGGCCGGAGCCATTAAGCGATGCTTTTAATGCCGAATATCTATTTGAAAAACTAAAAAATAAAAACGTTGGCACCAAAGTTGCAATTATGGATAACCATGTCGTGGTCGGCGTAGGCAATATCTATGCAACTGAAAGCTTGTTCAATATGGGTATTCACCCGGCCCAGCCAGCCTCAAGTTTGAGTTTCGAACAGATTGAAAAACTGGTGGTTGAGATTAAGCGTATTTTGAAACAGGCGATTGACTTAGGTGGTTCTACTTTACGCGACTATACCAATGCCATGGGAGAAAATGGTTATTTTCAGCAGACGCTGCTGGCTTATGGCCGTGCAGGAGAAATGTGCGTGAACTGCGAAACCACACTGCAAAATATCAAGCTCGGCCAGCGCGCATCAGTTTATTGTCCTGAATGCCAGCCGCTAAAAAAGGTCAAGCTTTCACCTAAGCGTATGGTTGCTGTACGAGGTAAGAAATCATGAAGACCGCGATTGTCCGTCATATTCTGGTTAAGGATAAAGATACTGCTGAACAGCTTAAGAAAAAGATTCTGGCAGGTGCAGATTTTTCCAAAATTGCCAAACAATATTCGACCTGTAACTCTGCCAAACGTGGTGGTGAACTCGGTGAAGTAAAAAAAGGCCAACTCGTTCCAGTGATTGATAAACTGGTTTTTACTGCTGCAGAACATGTTCTACATGGCCCAGTCAAAAGTCAGTTTGGTTTTCACCTGGTAGAAATCAAGTTTCGGATGGATTTTTAATTCCTTTAGGGTTCCATCTCCTCTCAGGAGAGGGTTAGGGAGAGGTAAATTCCTAATCACCCTCACCCTTAAGCGGCAGTGCCGCTCATCTCCCATAAGGAGAGGGTGCAAAAAACGGCGCACTCAGCGCCGTTTTTTATTTACTCGAAAAGCTTAAGCTTCAGGACGTTTTTTTAGCTCGTCACGGATTTCACGTAATAATGCAATATCTTCCGGAGTAGCTTCTGGCTCTGGTTCTGCTTCTTGTTTACGGCGTAGTTTGTTCATCAGTTTCACCAACCAGAACACCACCCATGCCAATAACAGGAAATTAATGAGAATGGTCAGAAAATTACCATAAGCAAAGACATTTAGACCTGCCGCCTGTGCCGCAGCCAGATTGGTCACATTATTTGGATTATCACCTAATACGACAAACCAGTTAGAGTAATCAACATCACCACCCAAGATCCAACTCACGACAGGCATGATGATGTCTTTCACCATAGAATCGATAATTTTACCGAAAGCACCGCCAATGATCACACCCACTGCGAGATCCATGACATTGCCTTTTACCGCAAATTCTTTAAATTCTTGAATAATGCTCATAAAGTCACCAGTATTTTTATGCAATTTTGTGATGGATTATACATTAGTTAGGGATTTCTATTTAGAACTAATTTATTAAGTGTATGTAATTTCTACCCCAATAAAAAAGCCGCTGAACTGATTCAGCGGCTTTTTTCGTATCGGTGACCGGTCTTATTTAGCACGGTTACGTTTACGTTCGTTTTCAGTCAGGTAACGCTTACGGATACGGATTGACTTAGGTGTTACTTCAACTAGCTCGTCGTCTTCAATGAATTCAAGCGCTTGTTCTAGCGTATATTCAAGGTTTGGAACAAGAGTCAATGCTTCATCAGTACCAGATGCACGTACGTTAGTTAACTGTTTCGCTTTAGTTGGGTTAACCACCATGTCGTCAGAACGTGAGTTGATACCTACGATCATACCTTCATAAACTTCTAACTGTGGTTTAGCAAATAGACGACCACGGTCTTGAAGTGTGAACAGTGCATAACCCAAGCAAGTACCTTGAACCATAGAAATCAGTACACCGTTTTGACGTTTCGCAACAGTACCTTGTTTAGCAGGACCGTAATGCGAGAAGCTTGAAGTCATGATACCAGTACCAGAAGTCATGGTCATGAATTCAGAACGGAAACCGATCAAGCCACGTGAAGGAACAGTTGCTTCAATACGGATACGGCCTTTACCGTCAACTTCCATATTGGTCATTTCGCCTTTACGGTGACCCATTTGTTCCATTACAGAACCTTGGTGCTGTTCTTCAACGTCAAACGTTACGTTTTCGTACGGTTCTTGCATTTGACCGTCGATTTCTTTCATGATCACTTGCGGACGTGATACACCAAGCTCGAAGCCTTCACGACGCATGTTTTCGATCAGTACAGAAAGGTGAAGCTCACCACGACCAGATACTTTGAAACGGTCAGGACTGTCAGTATCTTCAACACGAAGTGCTACGTTGTGGATCAATTCTCGGTCAAGACGCTCACGGATATTACGTGAAGTTACGAATTTACCTTCTTTACCAGCGAACGGGGAGTTGTTCACTTGGAAAGTCATAGACACAGTCGGTTCATCTACAGAAAGTGCTGGAAGCGCTTCAACATTTTTAGGATCACAGATTGTATCTGAAATGTTCAGTGCATCGATACCAGTTACACAAACGATATCACCTGCAGAAGCTTCTTCAATGTCAACACGTTCTAGACCATGGTAACCCATGATTTTCAAGATACGGCCGTTACGGGTTTTGCCTTCTTTGTCGATAACAGTCACAGGAGTGTTTAATTTCACTGAACCGCGCTGGATACGACCAACACCGATTACACCTACGAAGCTGTTATAGTCCAAAGATGAAATTTGCATCTGGAATGGACCGTCAACGTCAACTGCTGGTGGCTCAACGATGTCTACGATTGTTTGGAACAATGGAGTCATGTCATCAGCAAGTTCTTCTGGAGAAGGACCAGCAACACCACGAAGACCAGAAGCATAAACTACTGGGAAGTCTAACTGTTCGTCAGTACCGCCAAGGTTGTCGAACAAATCGAATACTTGATCGATTACCCAGTCTGGACGCGCACTTGGTTTATCAACTTTATTGATAATTACGATTGGTTTCAAACCACGCGCGAACGCTTTTTGCGTTACGAAACGGGTTTGTGGCATAGGACCTTCTTGTGAATCTACAAGAAGCAGTACGCAGTCAACCATCGACATTACACGTTCAACTTCACCACCGAAGTCGGCGTGTCCCGGGGTGTCCACGATGTTAATACGGTATTCTGTATCTGTACGTTTATCTAACCACTTGATTGCAGTGTTTTTTGCAAGAATGGTAATACCACGTTCAGATTCTAACGCATTCGAATCCATGACACGCTCGATCTCACCCGCGCGATCACCGAGAGCACCTGATTGTTGCAAAAGTTTGTCTACAAGAGTGGTTTTACCATGGTCGACGTGCGCGATAATGGCAATGTTACGGAGAGTTTTAATATCTGACATGTAAATTCGATACGTTTTAAATTTGAGGGCAAATTATACAGAAAAATACAAACTTTTGACAGTGACTGTTTGTAGAGAGCGTCAATTTTTTTTCCAATTACTTTTGTAATGACGTGTAACTCGATTAGAATAGCGCCACCCAGCCTTAATTTGCATTGACACATGTCTGATTTTAATCAACCTCCTCCTTCTAAAGATCAACTTGACCTTGTCTACGGCCTTGAAGATCGTCCTAAACCGTTTATCGCATTTTTAGCCGCATTCCAGCATTTATTGGCCATTATTGTCCCAATTGTGACCCCTGGCCTGCTCATTTGTCTGGCGCTGGGGGTCTCCAAAGAAGACACCAACATGATCTTATCCATGTCTTTGGTGATTTCGGGGATTGCGACTTTCTTACAATCCAAGAAAGTAGGTCCCTTTGGTGCAGGCTTGCTGATTGTTCAGGGTACAAGTTTTAACTTTATTGGCCCGATCATCGGGATCGGTTCAGCGATGGTCGCTGCAGGCACACCGGTAGAAGCGGTGATGGCTTCGATCTTTGGTGTAGTGATTGCAGGTTCATTTATTGAAATGGGCGTGTCACGCATTTTGCCATGGGTGAAGAAACTCATTACGCCACTAGTAACGGGTATTGTAGTTTTATTGATTGGTTTAACCTTGATTAAAGAAGGTCTAATCAGTATGGGTGGTGGTTATCAAGCTATGGGCGACAAAACTTTCGCCAATGCAGATAACCTGATCATGTCATGTACCGTTCTGGCATTAATTATTTTACTGAACCGTGTACGCATCACTTGGGTAAAAAGCTCAGCGATTCTGATTGCACTGGTTGTGGGTTATATCCTTGCCGGCTTTATGGGTCATCTCAACTTTGATGGTTTAAAAGATGCACCTTTGGTTCAGATTCCGACCCCAATGCATTTTGGTTTAAGCTTCTCCTGGAGCTTATTCATTCCAATGGCATTCATTTACCTGGTGACTTCACTGGAAGCCATTGGTGATATTACAGCCACATCAAAGTTATCGAATCAGCCAGTGGATGGTCAAACCTGGATGAATCGCATTAAAGGTGGTGTGTTAGTGAATGGTGCTAACTCCCTTCTTGCAGGTTTATTCAATACATTCCCAAGTTCAGTGTTCGCACAAAATAATGGTGTGATTCAATTGACTGGTGTAGCTAGCCGTTATGTCGGGATCTGGATCGCAGCACTCCTTGTGATTCTAGGTCTACTTCCAGCAGTGGCCGGTGTGATTCAGGCCGTTCCTCAGGCTGTGCTTGGTGGCGCAGTGATGGTGATGTTTGGTGCAGTCGCTGCATCTGGGATTAATATCCTGTCTGGTATTAACTTAGACCGTCGTGCCCTGCTGATCATTGCAATTTCGCTTGCACTTGGCTTAGGGGTTGCGCAGGTGCCTCAGATTCTGGAACATTTTCCTGAATTATTCCGTAACATCTTTAGTTCCGGTGTTGCGACAGGCGGTATTGCAGCCCTCATATTGAATATTGTACTTCCTGAAGTAAAGAAGTAATTTCATGTCCAAAGAACACTGTCTGAGTTGGACTCGGACAGTGTTTTTTCTATTGGAGAGAGATCTATGGATCCTAAAAGCGAAGTTTTATTAAGACAATATGATTATTTGTCTGGTCGCGTATTGCTGGTAAATACACCGACCGATGAGCTTCTTGCTGAATGTGGTGAATCTATCCGGCCCTTTGTTTGGACATGGAATTATAATGATTTTCAATATTTCCAGTCACAGCAGGCCCAGGTTCATTTCGGTGTAGAATTTCCTGATCAAGAATTTGATCAGGCAGTTATTTTCGTACCTAAATCAAAAGAATTATTGAATTATCTGATTCACAATATTGCAGCCCGATTAAAACAAGGCAGCAGTGTCTTTCTGGTCGGTGAAAAGAAAGGTGGCGTAGAGCGTGCGGCAAAGCAGCTACAGGCTTATGGTAAACTCATCAAGCTCGACAGTGCACGACATTGCCAATTGTGGCAATTGACTCTAGACTGCACGGTCGAAGCAAAAGCGTTGGCAGATTGGGCACAGACCTATACAGTGGCGACACCAAAAGGTGATTTGCAGATTTGTGCACTTCCAGGTGTATTCAGTCAGGATCACCTGGATGTAGGAACAGCGGTGTTCTTACCCTATTTATCTCAAGTGACCTCAGGCAAGATTGCCGACTTTGGCTGTGGTGCAGGCGTGATCAGTGCTTATTTAGCCAAACTGAATCCTGAGAACCGTATTTTTGCTCTGGACGTGGATGCCTTTGCCTTGGCTTCTACCCAAATGACATTTGAGAAAAATCAGCTCAGTCCTCAGCAGCTGGAAATTAAAGCTGTATCAGGTATTGAAGATGCACCGCTCTTTTTACATGCCATTGTCAGTAATCCCCCTTTCCATCAGGGAATCCAGACCAACTATGCGGCCAGTGAAACTTTATGCAAGACTTCGCGTCGTCATCTTAAGTCTGGCGGTGAATTATGGATTGTGGCAAACCGCTTCTTAAATTATCCAATTTTAATTGAACAAAGTTTTGGTCAATGTACAGTCAAAACTGATCAACAAGGTTTTAAAGTGCTCTTCGCCAGCACTCAAAAAAATGCTAAGGAATCATGATGAGCGAAACTCAGAACAGCGTGCAGCTGCAGCGTAAGCTTGGTGCTCGTCATCTCAATATGATCGCGATTGGCGGGTCTATCGGTACAGGTTTATTCCTGGCCTCAGGTGCGACTATTGCCAGCGCAGGCCCGGGTGGCGCACTTCTCGCCTATGCCCTGATTGGCGTAATGATTTATTTCTTGATGACCAGCCTTGGAGAGCTTGCGACTCATAATCCGACCTCGGGCGCATTCTTTACCTACGGCACCAAATATGTCGAAGGTGGCTTTGGTTTCGCTTTAGGCTGGAACTACTGGTACAACTGGGCGATTACCGTTGCCTTTGAACTGGTTGCCGTACAGTTTATTATGAAATTCTGGTTCCCTGATATTCCGGGCTTTTACTGGAGTGCGATCTTCCTCGCTGTGATCTTTGGGATTAACGCCCTCACAGTAAAAGGTTTTGGTGAATCAGAATTCTTCTTCTCATTGGTGAAAGTACTGGCGATTATTGCCTTTATCATCATCGGGATCTGGATGATTGCCAAGATCATGCTCACACCGGGTGCTTCAGCATTTGCAAACTGGAGCGTGGGTGAAGCGCCTTTTGTTGGTGGTTTCCAGGCCCTTATTGGGGTTGCCATGATTGCCGGATTCTCGTTCCAGGGAACCGAGATGGTTGGTGTAGCCGCTGGTGAATCTAAAGATCCGCAAAAAACCATTCCAGTCGCAATCAAGCAGATCTTCTGGCGAATCCTGCTGTTCTATATCGTGTGTATTTTCATTATCGGTACATTGGTTGCCTATAATGATCCGCGTCTATTACAGGCAGCTGCAACAGAAGATGTGGCCCTTTCTCCATTCACTTTATTGTATGAAAAAGCAGGCTTTGCCTTTGCAGCGAGCATGATGAATGCCGTAATTTTGACTGCGATTCTGTCTGCAGGTAACTCAGGCATGTATTCTTCGACCCGTATGCTGTTTGATATGGCACGTAAAGGCAGTGCGCCTAAGCTGTTTGCCCATCTGGATCCACGCGGTGTACCGATGAATGCTCTGTATGCGACCACGGCGATTGCAGCACTATGCTTCCTGACCACATTCTTTGGCGAGCAGGAGGTCTTTAACTGGTTGCTGAATATGTCAGGTATGTGTGGCTTCATTGTCTGGCTCGGGATTGCAATCTCACATTACCGCTTCCGTAAAGGTTATCTGGCTCAAGGCTATCAACTTGAAGGTCTGGCCTATAGAGCTAAATTTTTCCCGTTCGCACCTTGGTTTGCCTTCGTTCTTTGCTCAATTGTCGTTTTAGGTCAGAATTATCAAGCTGTCCTAGATGGTGAGTGGTTGGCTGTTCTTTCTACTTATATCGGTATTTTATTATTCCTGGTGATTTGGCTGGGTTATAAGTGGAAATATAAAACCAAACTGGTTTCTTATCAAGAGATGGATGTTCGACCGATGAATATTGAAAAAGACTAATATCTCACCTTTATTAAAAAAGCAGCTCAAGTAGCTGCTTTTTTATATTCTGAAATCAGCTATGACGCATGACAAAATTACGGTCATCAATCACTATGACTTGCTGACAAATACCTTCTACTCGACGCTGCTGTTCGAAGACTTCTTTAGGCATTGCATCAAAACTATCAAAGAAACTGATTTCTTTTTCATTGATTTCATAAATTAATGAATGGTTCCCCACCCCTTCAAGCGTATCGTAGAACACGATTACAAAAAGGCCTTTATCCACTGATTTTTGAATATCTGTATAAGAAAGTGGATATTCATGAACAGGCACTTTGAGTTCTTGTGCTTTTTGATAAAACTGGATTTCAAGTAGCTGTTTATCAGGATCTGTTTCTGTAAAAAACTCAACATCGAGTCCCAATGTCTTAAGGGCAACAGCGAGCGCAATACTTGAAGCTCCCATCTCATCATTATGCTGTGTCAATTGCACCAGATCAGGAATATGCAGATCTATTCCATAATGATGAAAAATCATCCAGATCGCATAAATACCACTATTAGCTTCCAGACTTTGTAAGTCTTCAGGGAGTTCTATGCTCATGCTTTAACTCAAAATCAATTTCGAGCAGCAAGTGTATGCAAAAAACAGCCATAAAAAAAGCGACTCAAAGAGTCGCTTTTTTTAATCAGTGTTCAATAACGAATTATTGAGCAACTGGTTGTTCAGCTAGAACAGTACGGCTACCAGTGATTGTCGCGAATACACGACGGTTCATAGCACGACCTTCTTTAGTATTGTTGTCAGCAATCGGTTGATCCCAAGCGAAACCTTGAGTAGACAAACGAGATGCATCTACGTTGTATTCGTTAACAAGTGCAGATTTAACAGAGTTAGCACGAGCTAGAGATAAACGTTCGTTCAATGCACGTGGACCAGTGCTGTCTGTGTGACCTTCAATACGAGCAGTTGCGTTTGGATATTCAACTAGCTTCTCAGCAACTTTCGCAATTTCTGGTTTGTATTGGTCTTTGATATTTGATTTATTCGTATCAAAGAACACGCGAAGTTCCATGTTCAGGTCTTCAGTCAACTCTTGTGGAGCTGGAGCAACTGGAGCAACTGGCTCAACTGGAGCAACTTCTACAACGTCAGCAGCTGGTTTTAAACGGCCACCTAGAACTACGTTAAGACCAGCAAGTGCTGTATAGTTCCAGAATTTTTCATCGAAGTGGTAAGTACCACGAGCTTCAGTACGTAGCGCTAAAGCATCGTTGATGTGCCAGAATGCACCGATACCAGCATTACCTAGTGTACCTTCTTCTTCAAAACCACGACCAGTACGACCTAAAGCAGCTTCTGAAGCACCGTCAAACTCATATTTGTAGTGACCAGCACCTAACAATGCATATGGTTTGATTTTGCTGTCATAGTTGCCAGTGAACACATCAGAAGTTGCATAGAAATTACCTGCAATGTTCTGACCTTTGTATTCAGCACCTGGTAGATCTCGCATATCGCCTTTAACCTGGCTATATTCAGCTTCAAAACCTAACCATGGAGTTAGTTCAACACCAATTGCAGCACCAACAAATAGATCATCTTCCATTTCACCAGAAGTTGTTAGTTCGCCATCATCACCGCCATTGTTGTGTTGGGTGTCTTGCCAAGTATAACCTAACATTAATGGAGTAACAGTTACGCCTGCGTTTGCAGCAGCAAAAGGAGCAGCTACAAGCATTGCTAAAGCAATACGACTCATTTTCATGGATTTATCCTCCAGAGATAACAATTGTTGTTCAAGCTCAAGCCTTCTAATAGGCAATTCTGAGATAGGCTTTTTTACCCCAGTGTTATTTTTAAGCTATTCACTGCGCATCATACAAACACTTTATTATTTTTCCAAGTGCTTGATTAATCTAATCAAGTAAATTATTGACAAAATTACTTACAATTTCCGTTGTAATTCAGTAATTTTTTACTCAATTTTTTGTTGTGAATCGCCTATTGTCATTGCCAATTTATTTTTAAGCGCCTTTTTGAATTTTGAGTAAGGCGTTTCTTACTCGCTCAATTAAGCATAAAAAACGCACAATTAATAGCATGTTTCAAATAAAAATAATATATAAATCAGGTAACTCTATGTATAAAAAGATAACAAGAGCGTTCACTATTGTTGAGTTAATTATCTGTATTGCCCTTATCGCAATTGTGGTCACAATTGCCTTGCCTTACTTTCATGATTATTTATCCAAGCAGGAAGCTAAAAATATTCCGATGAAAATTACAGCAACCAATCGTTATGCACGCAGCCAGGCAGCTGTGTTTCACCAGAATATTGTGATTTGTCCCAGTCAAGATTCATTAACCTGTCAAGCAAACCAATGGAATAAAAATTTGCTGGTATTTATTGATAAAAACCGTAATCGTCAAGTCGACAATGACGAACAAATTTTACACATTGAACAACTTAATCTTAAATACGGTAACCTGAGTTGGCGAGGTGCCTTAAGTATACCGAACGTAACTTATCAAGCCCAGACGGCTTTACCTATTGGATCAAATGGCAGCTTTTATTATTGTTCTACTCACCTTGCATCCCAACAACGTATTGTCTTGAATAAAATGGGACATATCCGAATCGAACATCTGGCCTCCTGTTAATAAAACCCTAGAGTCTATGATTTATCCAGATTAGGACTTTAATCCTGCACTTTTTTCAATATACTGCTTAGGTTCGAGAAAAAATGATCAAAACTTATAGGGAGATATAACAATGACTGACATCGTAATTGTCAATGGCGCACGTACAGCGATGGGCGGCTTTCAAGGTAGCTTGGCTAGCGTTACTGCACCTGAACTTGGTGCTGTCACCATCAAAGAAGCGATTGCTCGTTCAGGCTTGCAGCCAACCGATATTGAAGAAGTCATTATGGGTTGTGTACTCCCGGCAGGTTTAAAACAAGGCCCTGCCCGTCAAGCGATGCGTAAAGCAGGTCTGTCTGATTCTACCGGTGCTGTCACCATCAACAAATTATGTGGTTCAGGCATGAAAGCAGTGATGCAAGCGGCAGATATGATTAAGGCAGGTTCTGCAACTTATGTAGTTGCAGGTGGGATGGAATCTATGACCAATGCCCCATATGTATTGCCAAAAGCGCGTGGCGGTTTCCGTATGGGTCATGGTGAAATCAAGGATCATATGTTCCTGGATGGCCTGGAAGATGCTGAAACTGGTCGCCTGATGGGTTCATTTGCTCAAGATATGGCAAATAGCAAAGGTTATACACGTGAACAGATGGATGAATTTGCAATCCGTTCACTGAAACGCGCTCAAACTGCAGTCAATGAAGGCTACTTTGCTGATGAAATCGTGCCAGTCACTGTTTCCACCCGTAAAGGTGATGTGGTCGTTGATAAGGACGAACAACCTTTTAATGCCAATATTGACAAGATTCCAACTTTACGTCCTGCTTTTGCAAAAGACGGGACAATTACGGCAGCGAATGCCAGCTCAATTTCAGACGGTGCCTCCGCCCTTGTTCTGACTTCAAGCGACAATGCAGCAGCTAAAGGTTTAGCACCTTTGGCTAAAATCATTGCTTATGCTTCAAACTCCCAGCATCCATCTGAATTCACGATTGCTCCTGTTGGCGCTATTCAGAAAGTTCTGGATAAAACTGGTTGGAAAGCTGAGGAAGTTGACCTTTGGGAAATCAACGAAGCCTTTGCCATGGTCACCATGTGCCCAATGGATGAGTTCAAGCTTGATCCTGAAAAAGTCAACATTAACGGTGGTGCATGTGCACTCGGTCACCCGGTTGGTTCTACAGGTTCACGTATTATCCTGACCTTGATCCATGCATTGAAACGTACAGGCGGTAAACGTGGTATCGCTGCGCTATGTATTGGCGGTGGTGAAGCAACTGCGGTCGCAATCGAACTGATCTAATTCTTTTATAATCAAGTAGTAGAGAGGGCTTTTATAGCCCTCTTTTTTATTTTATAAATATTTCATTTTTTTATTATCTCGCAGATTCAAATACCAAG
>NZ_DCRI01000047.1:0-38978 GCF_002324975.1 Acinetobacter sp. UBA1496
TATTGTCCTTTGATGGTTTTTATGAATTACATTCAAGTCATTGGAAAATAGAACAATATCATCGAGTAATTAAACAGGTTTGTCATATTGAAAAGTTTCAAGTAAGACGATCCAAGCTGATTTTGAATCATATTTTCTCAGCCTTGATGGCCTATGTTGAGATACAAAAGAACCAGTTTGAGCGGATCTTTGAAAATGTATATCGTTGGCAGAAGAAATTATTTAGACCAATTATCAAGAACTTTATTGATGAATTTATTCTCGATAAGAATCATCTGCTGCCACAGAAAATCTATAAATAATAGTGCGTAAGTCCTAATTGCTTATTTATTCATCTACGCTAAACTCAAAACATACCTAAAAAATGAATAATAAAAAGGAAACTTCATGGATTCGGGGTTTTTTAGCTTGTTTTTGCCGATTACTTTGGCAATAACAATGATGGGGTTAGGGCTACAGTTAACAATCAAGGATTTTCTACATGTTAGCCGTTATCCTAAGGTGATTTTTATTGTCTTATTCTCACAACTGATAATTTTAACCGGTTTAACCTTTTTAATCTGTCTGGTACTTGATCTGCCGCCATTGCTTGCTGTAGGCATGATGCTGCTGGCTGCCTCTCCAGGAGGAGCTACTGCCAATCTGCTGAGTTATCTTTATAAAGGTGATGTTGCGCTTAATATCACGTTAACCGCCATCAATACAATTATTTCTATTTTTACCTTACCTTTTATTATGAACCTGTCCCTGTACTATTTTATAGGACAGGATACCGGCATCGGCTTACCGCTTGAAAAAATGGCTCAGGTTTTTCTGATTACGATTATTCCGGTTGTAATCGGCATGCTGATGCGGGCAAAATTTCCAAAGCTTTCAGATATTGTACATATGCCAATGCGGCTGCTATCTATCGCCTTTTTAAGCATGCTCTTGATCTATGCCATTTTCCAAGAGCGCTTTAACATTATCGAATATTTTGCCAGCATTGGGATTGCTACCTCTATATTATGTTTTTCCAGCCTGTTTCTCGGTTATTGCCTGCCTTTATTAATGGATATTCCAGACAAGATGGCACGTGCCTGTACCTTTGAAGTCGGCATTCATAACACAACTGTGTCAATGACAATTGCGATTTCTGTCCTGAATAATGTCACTATTGCCATCCCTGCGGGTATTTATTCAATTGTCATGTACGTTTTTGCTGGGATTTTTGGTTTTATGATCAGCCAGCAGAAACTCAGCAATAGTGCCAAGAGTCGTTTATCAGATTTGTAACTTTCTAAGTCAATTGCCTGCTTAAGCTGTATGCTTTTTTATAGAAAATTTAAAACTATTAAAATAAATTTCTATAAGGAGCATGCAGATGGACTCTGACATCATAACAATATTCCTCCCCCTCGCACTCGCCATCATCATGGTGGGATTAGGACTCGAACTCACACTCAAAGATTTTGCGCGGGTAAGTCAGCACCCTAAAGCAGTGCTGGTTGCCTTGTTTTGTCAATTAATTCTGCTGGTAAGCATTGCTTTCATTCTATGTAAAGTTCTGGCTTTACCACCTTTACTCGCTGTTGGTCTGATGTTGCTGGCCGCATCGCCAGGTGGTAGCACCGCAAATCTGTTCAGCTATCTATTTAAAGGTGATTTGGCGCTTAATATTACCTTGACTGCGATCAATTCGGTGGTTGCTGCATTTACCTTACCTTTAATCATGAATTTCTCGATCATGCATTTTATGCAGGACAGTCAGCAGATCAGCTTACAGTTCGGAAAGATCCTGCAAGTGTTTGGTATCATTATTATACCGGTCGCGATTGGTATGTTGATTCGTCATTATGCCCCAGCACTCACTGTAAAGCTGAATAAGCCTCTTCGCATTTTTGCAGTCCTCTTTCTGGTGCTGATTATTGCAGGAGCAATTTATAGTGAACGCGCCAATATTGCCGAATATCTGACTCAGGTGGGTTTAGCAACCGCCCTGTTCTGTCTCTTCAGCTTAATGATTGGCTATTTTGTTCCACGCCTGATGAATATCAATTCCGCTCAGGCACGTGCCAGCGCCTTCGAGATCGGTATTCATAACAGCACACTCGCCATGACTATTGCACTTACCGTCATGTCCAGCACTGTAGTTGCTATGCCCGCTGCGGTTTATTCAATCTTTATGTATATCTTCGCGGCTATTTTTGGATTATTACTGAATCGCTTTGCTCCAGTAGCTGCACGTCCTAGCATTTCTCCCACTCAGGAAAATGCGTTTTAACCGGTTTTCATAAAAAGGATGCGAAAGCATCCTTTTTATTTAACTCCGTCTCAAGAAGATCACACCTTCAAGCTGAACTTCCGTTACAATAGCTTTTTGAAAAAATGTATAAAGGTTATTTCTGTGAAGTGGTTACAAATTCATATTACAGTTGATCAAGCTCAGGTAGATTTTACTGAAACATTACTTAGCTCACTGGGCGCCGTAAGTGTCACTCTGGATGATGCTGAAAACCAGGATTTACTGGAACCACTTCCAGGTGAAACACCGCTCTGGAATAAAGTGATCGTGACTGGCATCTATGCTCAGGAAGATGACGAAGAAGAAATCGATGTAGCTGCATTGGAAACCTTTATTCGCGCACAACTACCTGAAGCACCGATCCGCCATGAATTCCTGGAAGATCAAGCTTGGGAACGCACCTGGATGGATGCCTATGAGCCAATCCAGATTTCTGAAAAATTCTGGATTGTTCCGGAATGGATGGAAGCGCCTGAATCAGAAGCAGTGAATATCAAGCTTGATCCAGGTTTGGCTTTTGGTACAGGTAACCATGCATCTACTTTCCTTTGCCTGCAATGGCTGGGTAAAACTGATGTAAAAGACAAGATCGTGATCGATTATGGCTGTGGTTCAGGTATTCTAGCTGTCGCGGCCCTATTACTCGGTGCCAAATATGCCTATGCAACTGATATTGACCCACAAGCTGTTTTAGCCACTAAACAGAATGCTGAACTGAATGGCGTATTGGATCGACTTTATGTTGGTTTACCGGAAGAGTTCAACGCAGAGCTTGGCGAGCAGAAAGCAGATGTATTTGTAGCCAATATTCTGGCTGGCCCACTCATGATGCTTGAGCCTGAGTTCGCAGATTTAGTCAAACCTGAGGCAGAGTTCGCACTCGCAGGTGTTATCGAAGAGCAAGTTGCTGATGTTACTAGCATTTATTCAAAACATTTTGATATATTAGAAGTAGAAAAACGCGATGAACACTGGTGCCGTATTTCGGGGAAACGCCATAAGAATTAAAGAGTCTATAAAACATTTATGAGTGACAAGCGAACCCACTGCCCGACCTGCTCTACAACCTATAAAGTTACGGTTGCGCAATTAACCATTGCCCAAGGCATGGTTTGCTGCCCAAAATGTAGTACGACCTTTAATGCTTTATCGCATCTGGTGACCGAAGCACAGAATTCGGTCGCCCTTACCCATATGCCAAGTCATGTTTCTTATATTAATAGAAGCCTCGCCGAATCTACTTCTTCAGCCAATTCTTCAGATCAGCACTATTTACTCAATATCTTTGATGAAAAAGTTGAAAACTCAAATATTGATCTGAAAACCTATCTGAACAACCTGAATTATTTCAGTACCGAACCGATTGCAATCCTCCCTAGCATGAACTGGGATGATCAGGCTGATAAACAGCACAATAAAGGCCCGCTTTATTATTTAGGCTGGACCAGCCTAAACCTGTTCTTATTTGGCTTACTTTTATTTCAATTCTTCTGGTTTAATCCACACTATATTAAGAATAGTCATGTGATGAGTGTGGCTTTTAACAATATCTGTGAAGTGTTCAACTGTTCCAATCTCGAAGAACATTACAATCTGATCAATACCAATAAGGTCAAAGCCAAAGCAATTGCTACAGATAAAACCCAGTTTAGCGGTGAACTGATCAATTTCCATAAGCGTAGTCTGGAAATGCCAAATTTGAGAGTCCACCTTAAAGATCAAGGTGTGGTCTTGGCGACTTATAATTTAAAACCTCAGGAATACCTGATCGAAAGCTTGGTCAAGATTCAACGTATTCCCCAAAACAGCCCATTTAAATTTGAATTTGTGCTTCCTGTCGACCGTAAAGACTTCGATAATTACAGTTTGGAAATAATTCGACCTTAATATTGATAAAAACTATTAAAAAACGAAAAAAAAGTTAAAAAAAATGCAGTTTTCTTGCTCACTTTTCCCGAGACAATGGTATTATACGCGCCACGAAAGCTATGTGCTGCAAACTCCTCGCTACTTTTTCACAACAAATACAGTCTTGCCTAATGCGCTCTAAAACTTATTGCGTATCTAGCAGATTTTTTTGTTTTGATTTTGGTCAGTAACAAAACTTTAACTATTGTTACGCTTATTTTTCGACCAAATCGTCGAGATGTGGCAAGCTACAAGCTCAATGTAATGACCAAGTTTTAGAACTCCAGTTTTAGGATCTAAAATGGAGTTCATTTCAATTTCTAGACCACTTTTATATATCGCTTTACCCAAGTGATATTTGATTTTTCGGATTAATTCGCATGAATAGCAAATCTCCTATTTTTACTGCACAATCTGATGTCGCTCTTCGTATTCACGTAGATCGCGCAGTTCGCCACTACTTTGCACAACTGCAAGGCGAGCAACCTTCTCAGGTGTACGACATGGTGCTGGCAGAAATGGAGAAGCCTTTATTATCTGTCGTTCTAGAATATACGCGTGGTAATCAGACACGCGCTGCCGAGATTCTCGGACTAAACCGCGGTACTTTACGCAAAAAGTTAAAAGCTCACGGTTTAATGAGTGAATAAATGATAAAATGCTTGCGGCTACCGCAGGCATTTTTTTTTGACTGTTAATTAGCTATTTAGATTTAATCTGTTCCTTGGTAACTGTGACGAAGATCATGACTATTAAACGCGCTTTAATCTCTGTTTCCGATAAAACCGGTATTGTGAAATTTGCACAAGACCTTGCTGCTCTTGGGGTAGAAATTTTATCTACAGGTGGTACATACAAATTGTTGAAAGACAATAATGTCGCTGTAGTAGAAGTTTCGGAGCACACTGGTTTCCCAGAGATGATGGACGGCCGTGTAAAAACACTACATCCGAAAATTCATGGTGGCATTTTGGCTCGTCGTGGTCTAGACGAAGCTGTGATGGCTGAACACAACATCGATGCGATCGATCTTGTCGTTGTTAACCTGTATCCATTTGCTGCAACTGTAGCGAAACCAAACTGTTCACTGGCTGATGCGATTGAAAATATCGACATCGGTGGTCCAACAATGGTTCGTGCTGCTGCGAAAAACCACGCATCTGTTGGTATCGTGGTAAATGCTGCTGACTATACGACTGTGATTGCTGAGCTTAAAGCTGAGGGTGCTTTATCTTATGCAACGCGTTTTGACCTTGCTGTTAAAGCATTCGAACACACTGCTCAATATGACGGTATGATCGCATCTTACCTAGGCGCTCGCGTAGGTAAAGAAGAAGGTCAGGCAGATAAATTTGCGCGTACTTTCAATACTCAATTAAACAAAGCTCAAGACTTACGTTACGGTGAAAACCCGCACCAGTCTGCTGCGTTCTATGTTGACCCTGCTGCGAAAGAAGCTTCTGTTGCGACTGCTAAACAGTTACAAGGTAAAGAATTATCTTATAATAATATCGCGGACACTGATGCTGCACTTGAATGTGTTAAATCATTCGCGAAACCTGCTTGTGTGATCGTGAAACACGCGAACCCATGTGGTGTTGCAGTATCTTTAGACGGCATCAAAGCCGCTTATGATCTTGCTTATGCAACTGACCCAGAATCTGCATTTGGCGGCATCATTGCGTTCAACCGTGAATTAGACGTTGCAACTGCGCAAGCAATTGTGGATCGTCAATTCGTTGAAGTGATCATTGCACCAAGTATCGCTGACGGCGTACTTGAAGTGACTGGCGCGAAGAAAAACGTACGTGTACTCGTATGTGGCGAACTTCCAGCGATTAATGAACGTGCTCCACAGCTTGACTACAAACGTGTAAACGGTGGTTTACTGGTTCAAGATCAAGACTTGGGCATGATCACGAAAGATGACCTTAAAGTAGTGACTAAGCGTGCTCCAACTGAACAAGAAATCGATGACATGATCTTTGCTTGGAAAGTTGCGAAATACGTGAAATCAAACGCGATTGTTTATGCGAAAAACCGTCAAACTATTGGTGTGGGCGCAGGTCAAATGAGCCGTGTAAACTCAGCTCGTATTGCTGCGATCAAAGCTGAACACGCTGGTTTAGTGGTTGAAGGTGCAGTTATGGCATCTGATGCCTTCTTCCCATTCCGTGACGGTATCGACAACGCGGCTAAAGCCGGTATCAAATGCATTATCCAACCAGGTGGTTCAATGCGTGACGAAGAAACAATTGCTGCAGCGGATGAAGCTGGTATTGCAATGGTATTCACTGGCATGCGTCATTTCCGCCACTAATTAATTATAAGTTGTATTTATTAATCCCCCTAAATCCCCCTTTGTAAAAAGGGGGACTTTTCGCGCATATAGAGGAAGTCTTTATTTCGCGATTCCCCTCCCTTTCGTAAAGGGAGGTTGGGAGGGATTCAATTTTGAGGGATTTTTTAAATGAATATTCTGGTTTTAGGTAGTGGCGGCCGTGAACATGCGCTTGCATGGAAAATCGCACAAGACGATCAAGTGGCAAAAGTATTTGTTGCACCGGGCAATGCAGGCACCGCAACTGAAAATAAATGTGAAAATGTCGCTTTGGACATTCTCGACAATCCTGCCATCATTGATTTTGCGAAAAATAATGCAGTTGAAATGATTATTGTGGGTCCTGAAGCACCGCTTGTGAATGGTGTGGTTGATGCTTGCCGCGAAGCAGGCGTGAAAATTTGGGGTCCAACTCAATTTGCTGCTCAGCTGGAAGGCTCTAAAGCATTCGCTAAGCACTTCTTAAAACGCCATAACATTCCAACAGCTTTCTACGATGTATTTACCGAAGTAGATGCAGCGAAAGCCTTTGTAGAGAAAAATGGTGCACCAATCGTGATCAAAGCGGATGGTCTTGCTGCAGGTAAAGGCGTAATTGTTGCCATGACCAATCAAGAAGCATTTGATGCGATTGATGACATGCTGGCTGGCAACAAGTTTGGCGATGCCGGTTCTCGCGTAGTCATTGAAGAATTCCTTGCTGGTGAAGAAGCCTCTTTCATTTGCATGATTGATGGTGACAACATCCTGCCAATGGCGACGTCTCAAGATCATAAACGTATTTTTGAAGGCGACCAAGGTCCAAATACTGGCGGTATGGGTGCTTACTCTCCTGCTCCTGTTGTGACTGCTGGCGTATTTGAAAAAACTATGAATGAAGTGATGCGCCCGACTGTTGAAGGCATGAAAAAAGATGGTCACGTATACACAGGTTTCTTGTATGCAGGTCTGATGATTGACGATAAAGGTCAACCAAAAGTAATCGAGTTCAACTGTCGTTTTGGTGATCCAGAAACTCAACCGATCATGATGCGCTTAAAATCATCTTTGGTAGATTTGGTTCAAGCAGGTCTTGAAGGCAATCTTCCTGCAGAAGCTGAATGGGATGAGCGTAAAACTGTCGGTATCGTACTGGCATCTAAAGGCTATCCTGAAACTTCTAGCAATGGCGATGTGATTTCAGGTTTAGACACTGAAATGGCTGATGCGAAAGTATTCCATGCAGGGACTAAAGCACTTGAGAATGGCGACATCGTCACTGCTGGTGGTCGTGTTCTTTGCGTAACTGCACTGGGTAATACCATTGGTGAAGCACAAGCTAAAGCATTAGAGCTTTGCGAAAAAGTAACATTCGACGGCGTTCAATACCGTAAAGATATTGGTTACCGTGCAATTGCGCGTGAAAATGCTTAATCTATATTTAGATTAAATAAAAACTCCGCTGAATGCGGGGTTTTTTTATAGTGAAGAATTTCAACTTTACTCATGCTTGGCTTTATAGTTTTATAAATAGCTAGATCACTAAACTCCATTTTTAGAAATGTTAGAAACAGAACGCCTCATCCTTCGACCTTGGCAAGCATCGGACTATCTAGCTTTTATTGCTATGGGGCAAAATCCTGAAGTTATGCGTTATTTTCCCAGCCTACTGACACCTGAACAAAGTCTACAGTTTATTGAAAAAGTAACTAATCAGATTGATCAGTATGGTTGGGGTTTATGGGCAGTTAAGCTAAAAGAGACTAAAGAATTTATTGGCTTTATTGGCCTGCAACCGTAGCCTAATCTGTTTGAGTTTACACCCTGTGTTGAAATTGGCTGGCGTCTTGCCAAAAAATATTGGCATCGAGGTTATGCCACTGAAGGTGCTCGCGCAGTATTGGATTACGCATTCAATACTTTAGGTTTGAATAAAGTTGTATCTTTCACTGTCACAGTCAATACACCATCCGAAGCGGTGATGAAAAAGATAGGTATGGTAAAGACTCAAGAATTTCAGCATCCACGCTTGCCTAAGGATCATCCTTTATGTTGGCATGTATTGTATGAAATTAATCAAAGCAATTATTCAAGTAAATAAGAGTTGACTTAAACCCTCCTTAACCATTCATTAAAAAAGATTTTTCAGTAGCTCAATGAGCTAGTAGATTTACCTATGTTTATTCATTTTTATGATTTCTATTGGATAAAATCTTATAAAGATCAATCTTTAAGCGATATGTAATTCTGATTTATCTTAAATAAAAATAATATATTGTATTCATTAATATTTTAATCATTTTCATCTAATATATATTTTACTGAATAGATAAGTAGATAGTTTTTATCCACTATATCGAATAAATAATAATTGCTATGATTGCGCCCATTCAGAGTACCAAATTTGACTATATCTTTTATAAAATCTCTATTTACTCTCTCCAAATAGAAAACCGATATAGTGGTTTGGTGAACTCTGACCCGATCGAATTAACGTGAACTGTTACAGTACATTTGCATTTTCCCTGCCGGAGCCACATGCGACATCGATCCAGGGTCAGATGAAAGTGTAATAAAACTCCACTTTAACATGACCTTAAAATGCATATACTTTAGGCAACACGAGAATTAGGACATCTTTATGAAAAAGCTACTTGGCGTTTTACTCAGTGCATCTGTATTAACACTAACTGCATGCGGAAAACAAGAAGCGCCTGCAACGGACGCAGCCCAAAACAAAGACTCAGGTGAACTTCAAACAGTTACTATGGCATCCACTGGTTCAGATGCTGACGTATGGCGCTACATTTCAACTTTGCCTGAAACTAAACAAGCCGGCATCAAACTTGATGTGAAAAACTTCACTGATTATGTTGCGATGAACACTGCGGTTGCCAACAAAGAAATTGATGTTAACGCATTCCAGTCTTATGCCTATATGGTGGCTTATAACGACGCCAATACTCAAAAGATCGCTCCACTTTCTACGACTTATCTTGAACCAATGGGGATTTACTCAAGCAAAGTGAAAAAAGTTGAAGAGTTTAAGCAAGGTGCGACAATTGCTATTCCTAACGATGGCGCGAATGAATCACGTGCATTGTTACTTTTACAATCTGCGGGTCTGGTAAAACTTAAACCAAACTTTGACCTGGTAAAAGGTACGCCTGCTGACATCACTGAAAATGCGAAACAGATTGTCATCAAGCCAATTCAAATGGCGACTGCAGTCCGTGTGAAAGATGAAGTAGATGCGATTGTTCTAGGTAATACTTTGGCAATGGAAGGTGATCTGAACGTATTGAAAGATGCGATCTATTACGAAGCGATTGATCAAAGTACTAAAATGAATGTTAACATTTTAGCTGTCGCTGCTGACCGTCAAAATGATCCTGTACTTCAAAAAGTTGGCCAGTTGTATCATACTCCTGCTGTGAAAGCCTATGTTGATGAACACTTCGGTGGTACTAAAGTTGCTGTAAATAAACCAGTGACTTATTTAACCGAAGAAAAGTAATACAATAATCAATATTCAGAACAGGCAAGATTTCTTGCCTGTTTTTTTATTCGTGATGCAGTATTTGACACTATGATTGAATTTAAAGACATCTCCAAACAGTATGAGCTCAAGGGTCAAACCTTACATGCTTTGAATCGGATTAATTTACAGATTCCAACCGGCAGTATCTTTGGCATTATTGGCTATAGTGGTGCCGGTAAAAGTACCCTGATCCGCCTAATTAATCTGCTTGAACGCCCTACTTCTGGTCAGGTGATTATCAATGGCACGGACTTTACTGCTTTGGATGCCAAATCATTGCGTCAGGAACGTACCCAGATCGGCATGATTTTCCAGCATTTTAACTTAATGCAGACTAAAACAGTGGCTGCCAATATCGAAATGCCAATGAAATTGCTTGGCTGGAGTAAAGCTGAACGGGAAAAACGTCTCGAAGAACTGCTGGATTTTATTGATTTAAAACATAAGCGTCATGCTTTCCCGGATGAACTGTCTGGTGGTCAGAAACAGCGTGTTGGTATCGCTCGTGCCCTAGCGAATCATCCAAAAATTTTGCTCTGTGACGAAGCGACTTCTGCTCTTGATCCGCAAACCACCAAGTCTGTACTGCAACTTCTGAAACGTATTAATCAGGAACAAGGCATTACCATTGTCATGGTCACCCATGAAATGGATGTGATCGAAACTGTGTGTGATTATGTTGCAGTCATGGAAAAAGGTGATGTGATTGAGACCGGTTCTACCCTGCAGATCTTTAGTCAGCCGCAGCATCCAACGACGAAAAACTTCATTCAAACTGTACTCCAGCAGAACTTGCCAGTAAATATTCTGGCGAATCTGGAAAATCAGAATCATCACAGTATTTATTGTTTAAAATTCCTGGGCAGCTCAGCGCAGGAAACCGTGATTCAGGGTGTGATCAAACAGTTTGATATCAGCTTGAATATCCTGTTTGCCAATATGACAGAAATTAATGGGTCAGTGATTGGCCAGATGTTTATTCAGCTCTTAGGCGATCCAGCGCAAATCACAGCAGCGATGCAATATCTGAGAGATAACGGCGTACAAGTAGATCAGGCAGGAGTACAAGAATGAGAGACTTAATTGTACAGTGGTTGACCACTATTACTGCGCCATTCTGGAAAAGCTCGCTATCGATGGATCAGTTTGTTACAGCACTGCAAGAAACCTTCCATATGGTGTTCTTTGCGATGTTGTTTGGCTGTATCTGGGGCTTCATTCAGGCGATCATTTTACTCGTCACTCGTCCAAACGGGATTCTGCCAAACCGTGTGATTTACCATGCTCTAAACCCGATTGTGAATGCACTGCGTTCCCTGCCATTTATTATTTTGCTAATTGCGGTGATTCCACTAACCAAGTTTTTGGTCGGAACATCAATTGGTACTTGGGCAGCGATTGTACCTCTAACTATTTATGTCGGTCCTTATATCGGCCGTCTGGTAGAAACCTCTCTGCTGGAAGTGAATGAAGGCATTATCGAATCTGCTCAGGCGATGGGTGCAACACCAATGCAGATTATCTTTAAGTTTATTCTGCCGGAAGCGCGTAGCTCACTCATTCTTAACCTCACTACTGCAACCATCAGTCTGATTGGTGCAACAGCGATGGCTGGAGCAGTTGGTGCTGGTGGTATTGGTGACTTAGCGATCTCTTATGGTTATCAGCGTTTTGATACCTCTGTCGTGATCATGACTGTAATTGTCTTGTTGATTCTGGTGCAGATTGTACAAAGTGTCGGTGACTGGTTATCTCGACTTCGTTAAGCTAAATTCCTAAGTAAATAATGCCCTCTTTTTGAGGGTTTTATTTTCTACCCATAAAATATCTGCATCTTAAACATCGAAGCGAACACATGGATGCTGCCGTTGATCTGTCTTACACAAGCTTTAAAGCAATGCTTAAAGCTTGCTCAGGAAGTGCCATCAGATCAACAAAAGGGGTTTTGTCACTTTTGGCCCGTCACAAATAAGGCATAACTACTCAAAATTTAAATTAAAGTAAAAATAATGAAATTCTAATTTTCAAATAACTTCAGGAATAAGCTTACTGACACTTGAAATCTTTCTTTTACTTTTGAAAGATGAATAGCACTCCTATGCAAGGTAAAAAATCTTCTGTTGGCTTGATGATACTTCCCTGTATCACAAGCCAACGGCAACATCCATGTCGCCTAATACAAATTCAATTTAGGGAGAATAGTTCTATTCCAATACAGTGATGAACATAGCCTTAAGTCAATTCTCAATTACAATCTAAAAGTTCAGCATTTCCCCTCAATTTCAAACTGAAACAATAAATCCCGTGCTAAACTATCGAGTGGTTTTTGCAGGGACTCATTTATGCACTTTGTTCATCTTGGTATTCATACAGAATTTTCGATTACTGAATCCATCGTACGTATACCTGACTTGGTCAAAGCTGCTGCGAATGACGAGATGCCAGCACTCGCGCTGACTGATTTATCCAATCTACATGCTGCTGTTAAATTCTATAAAAAATGTTTGGATAAAGGCATCAAACCGATTCTTGGCTCTGAAATTCGTCTGAATGATGCTGAGCATCGGGTTACCCTGCTTTCCATGACCAACAAAGGCTGGCGCAACCTGACCGAACTGGTGTCTGAAGGTTATATCAGCGGCCAGCAACTGGATATTCCTTGCGTACAAAAAGATTGGATCTTGAAACAGCACGATGACATGATCGTGTTATTGGGCATGCAATCCGATGTCGGCAAAATGCTGATTACCTCAAATCCTGATAAAGCTGAACCGCTACTACAAGAATGGGTAGAGAAATTTGGCAACCGTGTTTATCTCGCCCTCACCCGCACCGGCCGAGCTAATGAAGATACTTTCATTGAAGAAGCGGTAAAGCTCGCTAAAAAATATAATATTGGTGTAGTTGCACATAATGATGTGCATTTTATTGCACGCGAAGACTTTGAAGCACATGAAGCGCGTGTCTGTATCGCAGATGGTTATGTGCTTGGTGATAATCGCCGTCCTAAAACCTATAGCCCTGAGCAATATTTTAAAAGCTCAACAGAAATGGCGGAACTGTTTAGCGATATTCCAACCGCGATTGAAAACACCTTCCATATCGCAAAACGTTGTAATGTCACCCTACGTTTAGGTTTCAACGATCTACCAGATTATCCAATTCCTGAAGGCCATACTATTGACACCTACTTCGCACATTTATGTGAAGAAGGTTTAGAAGAACGCCTGAACTTCCTGTACCCACCAGAAAAACGTGAAGAAGATTGGCCTATAATCCGTCAGCCTTATGATGAACGTCTGGCCTTTGAGATCAAGATTATTCTGGATATGGGCTTCCCAGGGTACTTCTTGATCGTCATGGACTTCATTCAATGGTCCAAAGGAAATGGCGTACCGGTAGGTCCGGGCCGTGGTTCAGGTGCGGGTTCCCTCGTAGCCTATAGTTTGAAAATTACCGATCTTGATCCTCTGCGCTATGACCTGCTGTTCGAACGTTTCTTGAACCCGGAACGTGTTTCGATGCCCGACTTTGACGTCGATTTCTGTATCGCTGGTCGTGACCGCGTAATTGACTATGTGGCACGGACTTATGGTCGTGATGCGGTATCGCAAATTGCGACTTTCGGTACCATGGCAGCGAAAGGTGCGATTCGAGATGTAGCCCGTGTCTTGGGTAAATCTTATGGTCTGGCTGATCGTATTTCCAAACTGATTCCCACCAAGCCTCTGGGTTTAAGCCTTGAAGAATCATTGGAAGCTGAACCTCAACTGAAAGATATCGTCACCAATCCATCGAATCCCGATTATGACGATGCCTCAGAAATCTGGGAAATGGCACTCAAGCTTGAAGGCATTACCCGTAATACCGGTAAACATGCCGGTGGTGTAGTCATTGCCCCTACCAAGCTGACCGACTATTCAGCTGTGATGTGTGATGCGGATGGTACAGCACGTGTTGCTCAGTTTGATAAGGATGATGTCGAAGCTGCCGGTCTAGTGAAATTCGACTTCTTAGGTCTACGTAACCTGACCGTTATTGAAGATGCCATCAAGCACATCAATGCACGCCCAGACGTGACCGAACCGGTGAATATTTCCTATATTCCGCTGGATGACAAGCCAGCCTATAACATCTTCGCGACGGCGAATACCACCGCGGTATTCCAGTTTGAATCCGTCGGCATGAAGAAGATGCTCAAGGAAGCACGTCCTAGCAAGTTCGAAGAAATTATCGCCTTCGTATCGTTATATCGTCCGGGTCCAATGGATCTGATTCCTGACTTTATCCATCGTATGCATGGTGGCGAGTTTGAATACCTGCATCCATTACTGGAAAAGGTATTAGAGCCGACTTACGGAATCATGGTATACCAAGAACAGGTAATGCAGTCGGCACAGTTCTGTGCCGGCTATAGCTTGGGTGGTGCGGACTTACTTCGTCGTGCAATGGGTAAGAAAAAACCTGAAGAAATGGTCAAGCAGCGTAAGATCTTCATTGAAGGTGCTGCGAAAAAAGATATCGATGAAGCAACGGCGAACCATATCTTCGACTATATGGAAAAATTCGCAGGCTATGGCTTTAACAAATCGCATGCTGCAGCCTATGCACTTGTCGCCTATCAAACTGCTTGGTTGAAAGCGCATTATCCTGCTGAATTCATGTCAGCGGTGATGACCTCGGAAATGCAGAACACTGATAACGTGGTGTTCCTGATTGATGATTGCCGTCATAACGGACTGGAAGTATTGCCTCCATCGGTGAATATGTCGATTTACCAGTTCCATGCCAGTGATCCAAAAACTATTGTGTATGGTTTAGGTGCGATTAAAGGCGTCGGTGAAGCGGCAATGCAGTCCGTGATTGAATCACGTCAGAAAGAAGGTCCATATAAAGACCTGTTTGACTTCTGTCACCGTATCGACCTGAAGAAAATCAACAAACGTACGCTCGAGGCCTTGATCCGTGCGGGTGCGCTAGATTGTCTTGGTATTGAACGTGCTGACCTGGTGGCACAACTGCCTGAAGCGGTACAAGCTGCAGATCAAGCCCGTCAGAACCGTGAAACCGGGATCATGGATCTATTTGGTGAAGTCGAAGAAGTTCAGCGTAAACCGGCCAAACCGGTGAAACCTTGGTCTGATGAAGTCCGTCTCAAAGGTGAAAAAGATACACTCGGCCTATATCTAACGGGCCACCCAATTGATGTATATCGTAATGAGCTAAAAGCATTCGTACCTTGTCAGATCAATGAATTAACCCCGACCCGTCGTGGTGTAACGACTGTGTTTGCAGGTCTGGTAGTCGATGTCGCTAACTTCCCGAACCGGATGATGGTGACATTAGATGATGGTACGGCACGTATCGAAATCTCCACCAACCATGAACGCTTCCAGCGCTTTAAAGATATCGTTCAGGTTGATAAAGTCGTGGTGATTGAAGGTGAAATTTACGAGCGTGAAGGTTTTGATCGCCCACTCGGTCGTTTGACCAAAGCCTTTAGCCTGAATGAAATCCGTCAGAAACGTGCTAACAGCATCAAGATTACCTTGCAAGCTGAACATTACAGCAAAACCCTCAGCCGTGACTTGCAGCAAATTCTGATGCCATATACCAATGTGGATATGAGCACGCATATTCCAGTAATTCTGTATCTGGATTATGGCTATGCCACGGCTGAACTGCATCTGGGCTTAAGCTGGAAAGTTGCACCACTGGATGATCTTCTCGCCAAGCTGCGTGACTATTTTGGCAAGACTGCGCTCTATATCGAGTATCAGGTGAAGTCTAAAGCTGCACGTGCCGTATCTTATGAAGAAGCTAAGCCAGTTGAGGTTCCGCCTCCACCTTCAGATATGATTATGGACGATGCTCTGGCACAATATGAAGCCGAGTCTCAACCGCAGTATTCATAATCTCCCATTCTAATATATCCAAACTGGAATCATCATGAGTCAAATTGACAATGCTGCTGTTTCAGCACATCTCTCCCATGTGCGTATTGTCATGGTTAATACCACCCTGCCTGCCAATATTGGTAGTGCCTTACGTGCCATGAAAACCATGGGCCTGTGCAAACTGGTCTTGGTTGCACCAAAAACCTACCCGCATCCAGATATTGATGCGCTGGCTGCAGGTGCAACCGATCTGATCGAACAGATTGAGATCGTAGAAACGCTAGAAGAAGCCATTAAAGATTGCCAGATCGTCTTTGGTACCAGTGCGCGTAGTCGCACTATTCCATGGCCTTTACTAGATGTCCGTCCAGCGGCAGAAAAAGCACTTTCTGCTGTGGTGCAAGAAAAACAGGAAATTGCGATTCTGTTTGGCCGTGAAGACCGTGGTCTGACCAATGAAGAACTGGCGATTGCGAATTATCACTTAACCATTCCTGTGAATACGGACTATGGTGTTTTGAATGTTGCTCAAGCCATTCAGGTGATCTGCTATGAACTGCGTATGGCGGCACTGGATCAGGTTGAACACCCACGTGATCCAAAAGCCACCATGCAAGTTATTGATGGCATTGAAATGGAATGGGATGAACCGCTGGTGACCCATGAACAGATGGAACAGTTCTACCCTCATCTGGAAAAAATGCTGGCAGAAATTGAATTTATGGATCCAAAAAACCCACGATTACTTCCTTTACGCTTGCGTCGCCTTTTCGGACGTATACAATTAGATCGTATGGAATATCACTTACTTCGTGGTATTTTCACTCGTGTTCAGGCACTGAATAACGGCACCTGGAAAAAATCTTCCCATACATCACAACAGGATGAGGATCAAAACTAATGCTAAAACAGCTCAAAGAAGATATCCAAGCTGTCTTTGCGCGCGATCCTGCAGCACGCAATACCTTAGAAGTCTTAACCACCTACCCTGGCATCCATGCACTGATTATGCATCGCATGGCACATGAGCTATGGAAAAAAGACTGTAAAGGTACAGCGCGTGTTTTGTCCTCTTTTAGCCGTTTTACAACAGGTATCGAAATTCATCCGGGCGCCAAGATTGGTAAACGTTTTTTCATTGATCACGGCATGGGCGTTGTGATTGGTGAAACTGCGGAAATTGGCGATGATGTCACCCTGTATCATGGTGTGACTTTGGGTGGTACAACCTGGAATAAAGGCAAACGTCACCCGACTCTGGAAGATGGCGTTGTTGTTGGTGCAGGTGCCAAAATCCTTGGTCCATTCACGGTAGGTAAAAATGCCAAGGTCGGTTCCAATGCTGTGGTTACCAAAGCAGTTCCGCCGAATACCACAGCGGTTGGCAACCCAGCGCGCTTTATCACCAAAGATCAGCCAAAAGATGATGCTGAAGCACGTCGTCGTGATTATGCCGAAAGTATTGGCTTCCAGCCTTATGCAACTACACAGGATCAGACAGACCCGATTCTGGAAGGCATGCGTGTTCTACTTGACCGTATTCAACAAAATGAAAAACGAATGAATACGCTGTGCAACCGCCTGTCTTTGCTTGACCCGACTTTCAAGAAAAACCAGTTAAATGAACAGCCATTTAGCAAAGAAGAACTTAAAATTCTGGAAGATGCGCGCCGTGAGTGCGAAGCACAAACCAGTCAGTCCAAGGCCTGACTGTAAATCGTAATTCTTTTGTAACACGCATTTGCTTGCATGATCGCAGTACTTTTCATAGACTGACGATCATGCATTTTTTTGAATAGATGTTTTAAAAAATAACATAAATGGACGGATATTATGACCTTGAAGCCCTTAGCAATTTCTTGCTTAGCTTTTACCATGACGGCGTGCTCTATGGCACCGACATCAAGCAAACAAGAACAGAAACCAGCTGATCAGGTAGTTTTTGTTGAACCTGAAATTACTCCGCCATTTTATGCTTTAAACCCGTTTAACTATAACGAACCACCTCCATTTGAAGTTCATTTGCAAAAGGCCGCTGCGCAGCCAGTGACAAAAATGGTGGTGACTAATCCTGAAGATCCGTCTAAACAGTTGACCCTAGATGTAAACAAGCTGATTATCCCGATGGTGGATAGCAATACACGCAGTATGCGTTATGCAGCCCTTGCCAATGAAAATGAAATCGACATTACCGAAATCGATGATTTCTTGCAGATGGTAGAAGGTAAAGCGCGTCATTATCCACCTCGTTTTAGCGACCGTCAGGAACGCCGTGGCTTTGAAGCAAAGCTTCGCGAAGTTTCTCAACAGCTAGATACTCTAGCTTCACGTCCAAATGCTTCATTTGATGTATTAATGCGTGCATTTAAGGCCAGCGTGATGGCACGTAATCTTGATTTAGGTTCTATCTATACCACCAAGTCAATGACCTATGCACAGCGCATTCTTCGTATCAACCAGGATGATGCTGAAGCAAACTTCTGGTTTGGCTTTGGTCTGTCTGAAGGTGGCGGTCATCGTGAAGCGATTCAGTATTTGGAGAAGGCAATGCAGGCGGGTGTTCAGGAAGCTTATTTATCTGCGGCAAATAACTACATTGCCATGGAGAATAAAAAGAATGCTGTTCAGGTTCTGAATAATTACAAAATTAAATATCCGCAAGAAGCTGAAGTCGCTGATCGTCTGATTCAGGAAATTGAAAAACAGGGTCGCTGGAACGTATGGCAAGTCATGCAAACAGCCGCTCCTGCACCAACAACCCCGGCGCCTACACCAGCACAATAAGCTATATTTCAGATTCATAATATTACAAATAGACCGCTCCGGCGGTCTATTTTTATGGGAAAAAATTAGTAAAATACAAAGCATTATCAAGCTTTATAATTTTAAATGAGTGTTCAAAGTCTTTATGCACGAGAAAATAAATAAGATAGCATTACTTTGCACTGTACTCATGACAGCTGTATTGAGTGGCTGTCAGGTGGTGAGTGTTAAAGAGCAGGCTATTAATGTCACCATCAATAATGAACGCGATAGCATTCTTACACGCGATAAGTTGAGTGAAGCCAGTCTGAATGTCCTGTCCATGACCGGACGTGAAGCACAAGTCTGTGAAAATAATCCAGAAGAATGTGTGAAAGAGCTACAAGAAATTCCACAGATTCTGGATGAGCAATTACTTTCCACATCGAGTGAATTATATCTAGCTAAATCACTACAGCTGGGTAAATCGGCTGAATGTAAAACCAGTGCTCTGGCTAAAACCCGATCTGAAGAAAAACAGCAACTGCAAACCCAGAACCTGCAAAAATGTCAGGAACAGCAGTTACAAATGCTGGATAAAAGTATCCGCTACAGTTATGCCTATCTGTTCCAGACTGAACGTGCGCCACAAGACCGGATTTTCGACAACCGACAAGTTCAGATTCGTGACTTTTATAACCTGGCGATTGCTCATTTAATCCAGATCTACGCGGAACGTTATAAAACTAAAGAAGCCGGACAACGCCTGCAGGTTGGCAACAGTGTCTATAACATTAATCTGGACAATTTCCCCCAGCTCAAGAATCAGTCGATTGAACAGTTAATGTCGACCTATAACATGAACTTCTCTGGTCTGCGCTCGATTACCCGTCGTGACGGTTTCGGCTCTGAGTTTCTGGTGGTTTTGCCGGAAGAAAAAATTTCCAAAAAAGATAAAAAATATCTGGTTGATCCACTAAATTACCAATATCAAAATGGCGTAAATCCTTTTATTCATTCAGCACGTTATCTGGCAACCACAATTACTGCCATTCCAGAATCAGCGAACTCTGTAAAACAGATCCTAAATAACAGCAACTTCCATTTAAAACTTTATGACCCGTATAAATATGACAAGATTAAAGTTGCCAATAAGGAATATACTTTAGCTGCAAATTTTTCAGCGCCTTATGGCTTATGGCTGGCAGAAAATAACCTGGGACGTGCAGCCTATCTGACACTGATCAATCGTGACGATAATCTGGTCATGCCTCATCTATTTATGCTGGAACCTTATAATCCAAATAAAAAGGTTTTAGTGCTGATTCATGGTTTGGCCAGCAGCCCGGAAGCCTGGATTCGTTTAACGAATGATATTATGGGTGATCCGGTCTTAAGAGAAAATTTCCAGGTGTGGCAGGTCTTCTACTCAACCAATATGCCTATTCTGGAAAGCCGTTTCCAGATTAATGCGCTGCTTCAACAAGGTTTCGCGCGTATTAGTAATAATGCACCAGCCAAAAAAGAAGCTGTACTGGTTGGACACAGTATGGGCGGTGTCATTGCCCGTCTATTGGTGAGTGATGCAGATATTACCGAGCCCGCTTTTAATATTGTAAAAAATTCAAAGCTGACCAAGTTCCGGGACAATCCGCTCTTTAAAGCACGCTTGAAAATGCAGCCAGTTCCGAATTTTAGTCGCGCTATTTTCCTGGCAGCACCGCATAAAGGGACCGATTATGCAGATCGCTGGCATACCAAACTGGCACGTAAAATTATTCGTGTTCCGAGTGCCTTTTTGGGCGCATTTGCCGACACAGTCCAAGGTGAAATTGGCTTAAGTGATTTTCTACATGAAGTCGGTCGTGACCTGATTCAAAATGGGCCGAGTGACCTTAGTAAAAAATCAAAATTCACGGCATTGACTAAAGATATTAATCCTGCACCGGGATTCAAATTTCACTCGATTATTGGCAATAATACAGATAGTGATGATGAAAATATCATGACTGATGATGTCGTTGCTTATCAGAGTGCATATCTTGAAGGTGCGGCTTCCAATAAAATTATCAAAGGTGGACATTCCGTTCAGGAAACGCCTGAGGCTGTACTGGAACTCCGCCGCCTTCTCAGATTACATCTGGTCGACTTAGGATTGTATGACCCTGATTAAATTTTGATGAAAGACATAAAAAAGCTGCCAATCGGTGGCTTTTTTTATGGGCAACCCATGTATCAATACCCTTTTATGCTTTATATCGACTAAGTCCGTCTAAATACAGATTCCTGAGGATTTATATTTCTTTCTAAAAATTAAATTTGTTAGACTTGAGGCAATTATTTTTGACATTCAAACCGGTCTTTACAGGATTTTAGCTTAGGCTATTTTCCAGGTTTTCCGAGGATAGTGTTTCGGAAAAAGATTCAGGTTTTGCTTTATATATTTAAAGGATTTTTTCTTAATGACCAGTTCAGAACTTGTGGCTGATCTCTCTAGCTTAACGCCCATGATGCAGCAATACATGTCGGTCAAAATGCAGCATCCACACTCATTGATGTTTTATCGCATGGGTGATTTCTATGAACTGTTCTTTGAAGATGCCCATAAGGCCGCCAAAATTTTAGGCATTACCCTGACCCATCGCGGTAAAGCCAATGGCCAGCCAATTCCCATGGCCGGTGTACCTTTCCATGCTGCTGAAGGCTATCTGGCTCGTCTGGTAAAAAAAGGCGAAACGGTGGTGATCTGCGAGCAGATCGGTGAAGTGACTGGTAAAGGCCCAGTTGAACGTGGTGTCGTCCGAATCATTACCCCTGGAACTTTAACCGATGATGCCTTATTAGGTGCTCATCAAACCTCCAACCTGGTTGCTCTGCGTGTTCACCAGCAACAAATCGGAATTGCACTTCTTGACCTGAGTGCCGGTTTATTTAAAGTCCAGCAAATCGATTATGACTTAAGTCAGTTAGCCATTGAGTTGGCACGCCTGATGCCTAGCGAAATTGTGATTGATGAAAATCTGCAAGATCAAGCACTGGTAAAACACTTAAAACAACAGCTAGATGTTCCAATCAGTAAACGCCCTAATGTTGACTTCAACCAGAACAATGCTCAGAAAACCTTATGTGACCAGTTTGCAGTAAGTACGCTTTCAGGTTTCGGAATTGATCATCTGCCCTTGGCCAAAGCTGCTGCGGCTGCATTGATTCACTATGCCAAAGAAACCCAGAAAACGGCTTTACCGCATATCCGAACCATTCAACTGGAACAAAGTTCAGACTTTATTGCACTGGATCCAATCACCCGTCGTAATCTTGAGCTAATTGAGCCTTTATTTGAGCATGGCACTTCATTGTTCCAGCTGATCAATGACTGTCAGACCGCTATGGGTGGCCGTCTGCTTAGCCGCACCCTCATGCAACCGCTTCGTGATACTGCGATTCTGGATGAGCGACTGGATGCCACACAGGTATTGCTTGAAGGTTTCCATGAATCGCCAGTCCGTCTGGTCTTAAAAGAAATCAGTGATATTGAACGTGTACTCAGCCGTATCGCTTTAGGCAGTGCGCGTCCACGCGATCTGGTTCAATTACGTCAGGCCTGTGCACAGATTCCATTTTTACGCCATGCGTTACAACCACTGTTAAGTCAGCAGAATTCGAAATTATTACAGCAGCTGAATCAAGAATTGGGCGATTTTCATGGTCTGCATCAGCGCCTGATGTCCGCTATCGTTGAAAATCCACCGGTACTGCTACGTGATGGCAATGTCATTGCAGAAGGTTTCGATACCGAGCTGGATGAGCTGCGTAAAATCCGTGATCATGCTGGACAGTTCCTGATTGATCTGGAAATTAAGGAACGGGAGCAAAGCGGCATTCCTACCCTGAAAATCGGCTATAACCGTGTCAGTGGTTATTATATCGAACTGACACGTGCACAAGCTGAACAGGCACCTGAACATTATATCCGTCGTCAGACACTGAAAAATGCCGAGCGTTATATCACGCCTGAACTAAAAGCTTTTGAAGATAAAGTGCTGTCTAGCGAATCCCGTGCGCTTGCTCGTGAAAAAATGCTGTTCGAAATGTTGCTGGATGAACTGCGTCAGGATATTGGTAATCTACAGATGATGAGCAGTGCGATTGCCCAGATCGATCTGTTGGCAAACTTTGCGCATCAGGCACGTTTACGCAATTGGGCACGACCAAAATTCAGCCCTGAAATTGGTGTGAAAATCGTTGCCGGCCGTCATCCAGTGGTGGAAGCTTTAAGCAAGGCTGCATTTACTCCGAATGATACCCAGCTGGATTATCAGCACCGTATGGCCATTATTACCGGTCCAAATATGGGTGGTAAATCCACCTTTATGCGCCAGACTGCCCTAATTGCCCTGCTGGCTTATTGCGGTAGTTATGTGCCAGCGCAATCGACAACACTGGGTCCAATTGACCGGATCTTTACCCGGATTGGCTCTGCAGATGATTTGTCGACTGGCAAATCAACCTTTATGGTGGAAATGACGGAAACTTCGCAAATTCTGCATCATGCTACCAGTCAATCTCTGGTTCTGATGGATGAAGTGGGTCGTGGAACCAGTACCTATGACGGACTATCACTCGCTTGGGCTTGTGTGCTGGATCTGACTAAACGCATTCAATGTCTATGTCTGTTCGCAACACATTATTTTGAGCTGACCGAACTGGATAAAGAATCAGGCATTGATAACTATCATGTCACAGCCAAAGAACTAAATGGCAACCTGATTCTGCTGCATAAAGTCCAACATGGTCCAGCTAGCCAGAGTCATGGTTTACAGGTTGCTAAATTGGCAGGTATTCCTGCGGCTGTAATTAAAGAAGCTCAGCATCGCTTGAAGATTCTGGAAAAGCAGCATCAGGCAAAACCACAGAGTCCGCAGCATGATCTGTTTACGATGCCTGAAATCATCGAAAAAGTCATCGAGATTGAAAAGCCTTCAGCAGCGCTTGAATTATTAGAAGACATTGATGTCGACAATTTGAGTCCACGTGAAGCATTACAGCAACTTTATGCTCTTAAAGATCTTATGAAACAGTCAAGTTAAAATCTCTCCTAAGCCCTATCCTGCATAGGGCTTAGCTGATGATGATTCTCATTCCCTGAGCCTTTCATCAAATCATCGCAGTTTTTTCAAATTTAACAGCCCTATATATAACAAATATCAATAAAAGGAATTGTTTGTTCCCTCTATTTTTGCCTAAAATACGGTATTCGTCATTAGAACCATATTTTTTAGGTAGCTGTCGCCATGACCTTCGTTGTCACTGAAAATTGTATTAAATGTAAATATCAAGACTGTGTTGAAGTTTGCCCTGTAGACTGTTTCTATGAAGGTCCTAACTTCCTTGTGATTAACCCGGACGAGTGTATCGACTGCGCGTTATGTGAGCCTGAATGTCCTGCAAATGCAATTTTCTCTGAAGATGAGTTACCGGAAGGCCAAGAAGTCTTTATCGAACTAAATGCTGAACTGTCTCAAAAATGGCCGAATATCACCCAAATTGGTGAGCAACCTGCTGACCGTGAAGAGTGGAATGGTAAAACTGATAAATTACAATATCTTGAAAAATAACTTTTCAAATCTTAAAAAAAGACCAGCACAGACTGGTCTTTTTTTATACCCCATCCACACATTTCATTGCAATTTATCCTGATTTTCTCCGTAAAAGTGGACTAAAATAGCGCTATTTTATAAATATCCGAATTGCTATCAATGAAGCATTTAATAAAGGGGTTATTGAGTGTTTGTATAATCCCGCTTGTCTTTGTAGGATGTGCTACCACCACAAAACAGTCTGGTAAGGTAACTCCAGATAAAAGGATTTACATCCCAGAAGAACGAGTCCAGTACAATCATAAACCACAGCCTAAACCGGTTCCTTATGTCTATACTCACTGGGTATCGGCACTGAATAACCTGTCTCTTGTACGTGAATATGAAAACTTTTTGGCCCAGCAAGGAGTCGGAAATATTATTCCAAGCTTTGAGCTGATGCGTACTGCACGGGATTGGGCCAAATGTGGTCGATCGCAATACATGATTCCAAGCCGTGAGCTCTGGTCAAATCAGGTGCCGACCTTACGTGTCTTTAAATATCTGGTTGCAGCCAATGTGCTGACTGATTTTGAAGTCACTTCGGTTTATCGTGACCTGCCTTTAAATCAATGTGCCGGTGGAGCCAATTCTTCACGTCACCTGTTTAACTCGGCAATTGATTTCCGGATCGGACCTGAGTACCCACAGGCTCAGGATTATGCAGCAATTGAAAATACCAAGTTCAAACTGTGCCAATTCTGGTTACAGCATGGACAAAGCCTGAATATGGGGCTCGGTTTATATGCCTCTGGCCAAATCCATATTGATACTCAAGGTTATCGAACTTGGGGTCCGGATTTAAGCCGTCGCTCATCAATGTGTAATTACTAAGTCATTCCATTTCCTATACAAAGCCAACTTTTGGCTTTGTATAGCCTAAAAAACCAGCGAATATAGAACAATAAATTGCGCTGTGCCCGGAAAAGTTTAAAATGCACGCATCACAATAAAGGTGCGAGTACTATGCAACAAATGTGGACAGATATTGACCGCTACATTGATTCACATTTAATTCCTGAAGATCCTATCCTGAATCAAACTCTTGAAAATACTGCTGCACATGGTTTTCCAGATCATTTGGCTGTTGCGTCAAATCAGGGAATGCTGCTGCAAATGCTGATCCAAATGAATAAGTGCAAACGTGTACTGGAACTGGGAACCTTTGCTGCATATAGCACCATATGGCTGGCTCGTGCCCTACCTGAAGACGGTTATATTCTGACCATTGAAGGCCGTGACACGCATGCTGCCATGGGACAGGAAAATATTGATCGTGCACAGTTAAAACAGAAAATTGAGCTGAAATGTGGCCGGGCTGCAGATGTGCTTCGTGCCCTGCCTGAAGATACTGAAGCCTTTGACTTTATTTTTATTGATGCTGATAAGCAAAGCTATCCTGAATATCTGGAGCTAAGCTTAAACCTTTCTCACTCCGGTACCATCATTTTCTTGGACAATGTGATTCGTGCCGGTGATATCATCAATCCGGACAATAAAAAACCAAGTATTGAAGGCATTCGTGACATGTTTAAAGCACTGGAAAATCATCCACGTATCTTATCTTGTACTGCTTTACAGACTGTCGGTAGCAAAGGCCATGATGGTTTTGCACTCGCAATTGTTAAATAAAATGACTAGAACAAAAATCAGCCAATAAAGTATTCCTGATAAATAACATCATCTTACAGAATGTGACCACAGAGTTATCCACAATATATGAGGATAACTCTGGTTATTTTTAATTCAAGCTGTAACAATTTATCAAAAAATACATCTCTGCCACTTTTGTTATCCTCTTTTTACTTTGCTACCAATAATGGCACTTTAGAATTGCGGAAAATCGTTGTCGCAATACTGCCCAAGAAGAACTGGTGGATCTTGCTGTGACTGAATGCCCCCAAGACAATTAACTGAATCCCATGTTCCTGCTGATAAGACAGGATATTTTCAGCCACTTCTCCATAGCGGTATTCTGGAACGACCTCTAGTCCTGCTTCTGTCAAATATTGCAGAGGCTCATTCAGGATTTCCACATGATCCCCGATATAAAGCAGATGACATTGTAATTGTCTTAATAAATCACTTTCTGCAATACGTTTCATCATCTTCACACAGGTTGGTGAATATTCATAAGCAAAGATAAAACGTGTCGGTGGTCTGAAATGTTCCCCTACAGTCATCACTGTACAGTTAGCACCACGGATAAAGTTTTCTACATTGGTGCCGATTGGCTTGTTTTTCTCGGCAGAACGTTCACCGAGTAATCCAATGACTGCAATATCATCAGGTTTTAGAATCTGAAAGCTTTGTTCCAGAAAATCGCCCTTTTCCTGAATATGCGTGGTGCGGATGCCATAATCTTTAAAGATACGGTCCGAAATGTGCTGGAGCAGATTATTACTATAGCTGAGTGCGATTTCACTTTGCTTCTGTTCCAGCTCAGCCAGCTCTTTAAGCAACATGGCATTGCTTTCAAAGCCAATCACACCGCTAATTTCCCCAAGATGATAACTGGCCGGGTAATAATCCAGAACCTGTAATAAAACCAGTTCACGACCGGTCTGTTTGGCAATCCATGCAGCCGCATCTGCAAGCGCGTTCGTGCATGGTGAGGAGTCTATGCAGGCAATGACACGTTTCATGTTCAGCCTCTCTTTTATAATAAAATTTCTTAGTTATTTTTAACTTAGCACAAGCATTAGTAAATGTGCACTGAAATCTGTAAGGCTTGAATTGAAATATGTTAACTTTTATGTGATGTAATAAGGCCTTTACCGAATATTAAGCACCTGATATAAATCCTTTTTCCAAGCACCTCTTTCACTATGTTAATCCCGATATCGAATCAATTTTGCCGGATTTCCGGCGACAATTGCACGCGCTTCAATATCCTTCGTGACCATGCTATTCATGCCTATGATCGCCTGATCGGCAATTTTCACCCCATCTTTAATGCCGACGTGGGCACCTAGCCAGACATCCCGACCAATCTCAATTCCTTTAGAGCTGACCGGCTGCTGATAAATGGGCTGCTCCAGTTCCATCCCATGATCAAAGGCATATAGGTGACAATAAGCTGCGATGCGTACCTGATCATACAGTTTAATGCCCATCCGACCACCATCCAGTATACAGTGATGATTGATTGCGACTTCGTTACCTATCTCTAAAGGACCATGTAGCATACAATCTGCCGCAATAAAGGTATTGTCCCCGATAATAATTTTACGCCCCGGCTCCGCGAAAATATGTGCAAGAGGCGAAATAAAACAGTTTTCACCAATCTCGACTGTTTCCATCTCCATTAGATAGGTCTGATATTCTTTCTGCCAAGCTTCAGCCCAACCACGATTCTTCGGTTTTAAGGACCAATATAGCCAAGGCATATAGTTCAGACGATGTTTATGCTGCTCGCGATATTTCAGTAATGGATCTTGTTCAGTCATCTGTGGCTTCTTCTATGATTTTTAATTGTTCACGACCGCGAGTGACATCCTGAATTTTTAAAGCAAAAGGTTCAATCTGATGTTTCTGGAATTGTGCCTGAACCTGTACGCCTTCAGCCGTATATTCTTCCTGATAAGCAATCTGCTGCTGATTCAGCTCATACTGAAAAATGGCCCATTCATTAAATTGGCAGGCAAATTCGACTTTTTTCTTTTCAATCAGTTCAATTTTTTCAGCTAATAACAAACATTGTCCAGCACAGCCCCCATAGGCACGTACCAGTCCGCCAGTCCCTAGTTTAATACCGCCATACCAGCGATTCACCAGTACCAGTACATTGGTTAGCTCATTGCCCTCAATAGTCGCAAGGATCGGCCGACCTGCTGTACCCGATGGCTCACCATCATCATTAAAGCGTACATGATGACCGATTTTCCAGGCCCAGCATTGATGAGTCGTAGTCGGATCACGATAGGTTTCCAGAAAATCCTTCACATCCTGCTCATTTTCTACAGGTGTGGCAAAGGCCTGAAATCGGCTTTTTTTGATGTCTTCCTCAAAACTGACAAGGCTAGCAATGGTAAATGGCATAACTTCAGGCATTCAAATTTCACCTGTGCAGTATACTTGTTTTGATGGGGCAAAGAAAAAGCCTCTCTATACGAGAGGCTTGATTCAATTTAATTTTATTAATTACTTTTAAATTTAACGTTCACGCAATGCTTCTTTAGCCTTGTTGAATGGCTTGATCAGATAGTCCATTACCGTTTTTGCGCCGGTACGAATGTCTACAGAGGCCACCATCCCTGGTGTGATATTAAACTCCTGCCCGGCGGCATTTCTCAATTTGTCACTATCGGTACGGATATACACACGATAGTAGAACTGATCCTGTTTGACTTCATCCCGCAAGGTATCTGGTGAAATCACGGTCACTTTACCTTTTAGGCCACCATAAATCGAGTAATCATAGGCAGTAATCTTAACCAGCGCTTCCTGATCAGGACGGATAAAAGCAATATCACGTGGTGAAATTCGGGCTTCAACCAGTAATTTTTTCATCCAGAGGCACGATAGTCATCAGCTTGCCATTTTGCGGTACTACGCCACCCAAAGTCATGACATCAATTTCTTTGACCACGCCACGGACTAGAGATTTAAAAATGCTCCGGTTCAAGGTATCCGACTTGCCGCGTACCACCTGTTACTGGGTTTCCACATCAGTATTGGCTTTGGACAGTTCTTCCCGTGCTTTCACATAATATTGGTTGCGAATATCATTCATCTAGTTACGCAGGTCATTGGCTTCACGCTTCAACCGTAAAACTTCAACTTCACTGGCTGCCTCTTTAGCCACCAATGGCGCGGTCATTTCCAGTTCCTGTTGTACCAGTTCTAATGCCTGTTGCAAGCCGGCAAGAGATTCTTCCAGATTGGCAAGACGTGACTGATACAGTGCGGTTTCTTCTTTAACCAGTTTCGGGTATTTCAGCACTTCTTCTGGGAAAGACAACGGCGTACCACTTACTTCTGCACGTAACCGGGCAGAAGTGGCGCGTGAAGCGATCAGCAAGGATTCTGATTCACCGACATTTGATTCGAAGCGGGTTGGATCGAGCTATGCCAAGACTTGGCCACGCTCTACAATCTCACCTTCTTTGACATTCAACTTGGTTAGAATGCCACCCTCCAGAGACTGAATCACCTGTTCTTTGGAAGATGGAATGACTTTACCCGTACCGGTCGAAACCTCTTCCAGTTTAAATAACCAGGCCCACGTCAGCAGTATTAACAAACCAATGCCCACAATCCAGATAATCAGACTGGATTTAGGTAATGGTGGTTCTTGAAAGCTCACTTTGTTTGAACGCATTAATGTATGTGGTTCACTCATGCGCTTGCTCCCACGACCCGTTTAGTTCCTACCTGTGACTGATTTAATATTTGATCTCGTGGACCATCCATGACAATTTTGCCATCATTGACCACAAGAATACGGTCAACTAACTCCAGTACGGCGCGACGATGCGTTGCTACTATCAGCGTACGATGGGTTAAATACCCTTTAAGATGATCAATCAACTGTTTTTCTGACACATCATCAATGGCAGCGGTCGGTTCATCCAGTAGCAAAATCTTTGGTTGACGAATCAACAACCGCGCTAATAACAAGGCTTGGCGCTGTCCACCAGAAAAGCCGACACCACCCTCTAAAATGATATGATCCAGCCCTTCTTTTTTCTCCTGTACAAATCCCAGTGCACCGGTAATTTATAAGGCTTCCAGAATTTGCTGATCGGTGGCCAAAGGTGCATCCAAAGTCAGGTTTTCACGAATTGAACCATAAAATAACTGCGAGTTCTGATTTAGCAAACTCATATCACGCCGCACATCTGACGGATCAATCAGGGTCAGATCAATCCCATCCAGCTTGACCTTGCCTTGTGCTGGAGTTTGCATACCCGACAACAGTTGCAACAGCGTCGATTTACCTGCACCGTTACGACCCAGAATTGCTATTTTTTCACCGGGCTTGAATTCCAGTTTTGGAATGACCAGACTTGGTTGAGGATCATCATCGCCATATTTGAACACCACACCACTCAAATCATAATGACCATCTAATACAGGACGGTGAATCAGGTGTGAATAATCCGGCTGATCCACCGGTTTTTTCATCAATTCATCCAGACCGCCTTTAGCAACTTTGGCTTGTTGTAAACGCCCTAAGACACCGGTGATTTGTGAAATAGGTGCCAGCATCCGTGATGACAAAATTGAACAGGCAACTAAAGCACCTGTGGTCATCTCACCATCCATCACTGCAAATGCACCCACCAAGACCACAATGGCAAAGGTTAAACCCTGAATTTTTTGAGTCCATGCGGTCATCAATCCAACAATTTTACGTTGTTGCATGCTGACATCAGCAGAGACTTCATTCATGTGATTCCATTGGTTCTGGAAGCGGGTTTCAGCTCTTAACAGCTTGATATCTTCAATCCCTTGTACGGCTTCAACTAATAAGGCATTACGGATTGCGGACTCACACATTCCCAACTGTGCCAGCTTGGCCAGTTTTTTCTGTGCCAGAATCCCAGGAAGAATCATGAGTGGTACTACCAGTAGCATGACCCAGAACAGGTTACCGCCAATAATCCAGAAGATTCCTAGGAACAGGAAGAAGAACGTCAGATCTGCAATTGCCCTCACGGTAGTTGAAGTGACCAGTTCACGCACACCTTCAAGTTCACGAATCTGTGAAATAAACGTTCCGGTCGATTTGGAACGCTCACTGTTTTTAATCCTTAAGGAATGCCCAAATACCCGGTCAGATATTTTCAGGTCAGCCCGTTTACCAATAATGTCGGAGAGATAAATACGGGATACCCGCAATACAAACTCGAAAATGGCCGCAATCAGTACACCACCGGCCAACACCCATAAAGTGGGAATCGATTGTGAAGGAATGACACGGTCATAAACGTTCATCGAGAAAACAATAGTTGCCAAAGCCAAAATATTGGCGATTAAAGAGGCAAACATCACATCGATATAGCGTTTCCAGTCTTTCAAAACAATTGACCAGAACCAGTTTTTCTCAAAGGGCTTGATGTATTCGTCGACACGCGCATCCGGCACAGAAGACTCTGGTCGCAGGATATAAACATGCTCCGCACCTGTTTCTAACTGCTCAATCGTAAAACTTTGCGATAAACCAGCATTTCCACTCAGTTGTACACTGACATTGCCTTGTGTGTCGATACGTTCAATAACACCAACATCTCCGCTATCAAATTCAACCAGTAAGGGCAAACGCCAGGGATTCAGCAAACTGCTATCAAATTTATTTTTGCGGACATTTAATCCCATCTGACGGCTAACAATCTTGAGCATTTCATCAATGTCATGATGCTGGTTCCAGTCCAGTTGCAGACGTATCCGCTCCTCAGATGGTTCGATCCGATAATGCTTGGCAATGTTCAAAACTGCCTGAAGCCACAGCTGATAATTTATTGTAGTACTCATGGCTGAACTTCAAACCCCTGAATAGAAATACGTTAAGCGCGTAAATATCCCGTGTGCGACCTGTCACCTGAATGTATTGCACAATCGCCGAATAGATGTCATAGCGCGCTGATTCAAATTCCTGTGCTGCGCTGTGAATAGCCTGTTCTGCGTTTAATAAATCCACTACAGTCCGTGTGCCCAATTTATATTGTTCTTGATATAGCTCTTTGGTTCGTACCGTGGTTTCACAGCGCTGAGCCAGGACATCCATTTGTCTTTGTTTATTTTCAATCTGTTCCCGGATTAAGCGAACCTGATCCAGTACATCCAGATAGACAGTATTGACCTGTGCGCGTGCAGCTTCTTCGGCATAACTGGCAGCACGTGCCTGAGACCGAACAGCTCCCCCCTGATAAAAATTACTGCTGGCTTCAATCATGATTGAATTATAAAAGCCATCATCTTCATTATTATTCGGATTTCGACCATTAACCGCCTGACTTAAGCTACCTTTCAGATTAATAGTCGGATAACGGCTTAAACGTGCCTGATCTTTTTGCAATCGGGCTGTTCGGCAATCTTGGTAATTTCCTGATAGCGTTTGACATGGACAATAGCATCCGCTACTTCCAGTGCAACCTGATCCAGACTCACTAATACTCTTGCCTGGTCTTCTGCCAGTCTCGCCTCTTCAACACTGACATTGGTTTTAATCTTGCCAAAGTCATATAGCATCTGGGTAGCATTCAGAGAGACTACCTGACGTCCACGTTCACCTGAGGTCAAATCTCCAGTACCTACACCGCCAGATAACTGCGGATAATAGGCTGCTTTGGCCACATCAATATTGGCTGCCTGTGCAGATCAAGACGAAATACTTTGGGCAATTTCCGGACGACGCTGAACTGCTGTATGAACCGCCTCAATTAGACTCATTTTTGCAGGAATATCAGCATTTATAGGCCGAATTGAAGATTGTCCCTGCTGCGGTCGAGTAATCTGCGGCAGTTCAGCCACCTTTGAGGTATCCAGTGAGTACTGACTGAGTGAGCTAATATCAATCGTTTGCGCAGATCGCGTTGGCTCTGGTGCAATCAGTTTTCCTAATCCACTTTTAATATTATTAAAATAATTTTGTGAATTTTCTGCATGTACGAATGGCACAGATAAAGGTAAAAGAAGAATGATCCATATTCCCTTATTTTTATCTATTATCCCCTGAACATTTTTTAAGTGCTGCACCCTAAATTGCATAATAATGAATGTTTCGTGTTTTAGCCTAAAAATATATCAAATCATACAAAAAGATAGCTTTTTCGTCTTAATTTAAGTAAAAAAAAACCCACATTTGACGACTAAAGTCTTAATGCGGGTTTTTTCTGATAATGAAAATTTTCTATACAGTAAAGTCATCACCCAGATAAACTTTACGTACCGTTTCATTGGCCAAAATTTCTTGTGCCGTGCCTTCAGCAATGACTGAACCTTCGCTGACAATATAGGCATGTTCGCAGATGGCCAAAGTTTCACGAACGTTGTGATCGGTAATCAATACACCAATTCCACGATCTTTCAGCGTGGTAATAATATCTTTAATATCACCCACGGAAATCGGGTCAACCCCGGCAAAAGGTTCATCCAGTAACATGAATTTTGGGTCGGCCGCCAAAGCACGGGCAATTTCAGCACGACGACGTTCACCACCCGACACGCTCATACCCAATGAATCTTTGATATGGGTAATCTTAAAGTCTGCCAGCAATTCTGCCAGGCGCTGCTGACGCTGAGCTTTGCTTAAATCCTTACGGGTTTCCAGAATCGCCATGATATTTTCAGAAATGGTTAGTTTTCTAAAAATAGAAGCTTCCTGAGGTAAATAGCCAATCCCTTTACGCGCACGTTCATGCATCGCCAAGTCCGACAAATCCAGATCATCCAGATGGATTTCACCCTTGTCCATACGCACCAGACCCACCACCATATAGAAACTGGTGGTTTTACCTGCACCATTAGGCCCTAAAAGCCCAACAATTTGCCCACTTTCCATACTGAAGGAAACGTCCTTGACTACCCAGCGTTTACTATAATTTTTCGCCAGATGCTTGATGACTAAAGTTTGAACCTGATGCGTCTGTGTCATTAATCACGTGCTCCCGGAAAGGATTTCGAAGATGAAGGTGGAATCACGATTTGTACACGACCTGCTGCTGAACCGGTTTTATTTGGTGTACCTGTTGCTTCAATATCGCCTTTATTCATGCTGTATTTCAGCGTATTACCACGTATACTAGCGCCATCTTGCTGCAAGTAGGCATTTCCAGACAGGGTAATAATCCCAGTTTCCGCATTATAGACAATTTTCTGTGCCTGACCTTTGGCCAAACCTTTGGCAGGATCAACTTTCTGCTGAAATTGAGCCGGGCTACCTGTTGCCGTAATCAGGCTGATCTGTTTTTTATTATTCAGATTCGCCACAATCGAATTGGCCTGCAATTTCATGGTGCCCTGTTCAATGATGACATTACCCGAATATGTCGTGACTCCGGTACGCTCATTAAAAGTCGCACGGTCAGCTAATAAGGTAATTGGTTGGTTACGGTCAGATGGCAATGCAAACGCAGTGGCTGAACCCAATGCAACCAGACTTAACAACGCGGCGCGCTTAAGGAAAGTGTTCATCATTTTAGCTCTAGGAATTTGGTTCATACTTTCCTCGAATATTAAAGAATTCGTATTGACCATCATTAAGATTGGCTTTTAGGCCCTGACTGATAAATTCAGCCTGTGGAGATTCAACAATGACGGTTTTATCGGTTTCAATTTCACGTATTTTCGGAAAAGCCGTCAGCTCCTCGGTGTGGAACTGCATTTTTCCATTTTGCATGATCTTGGTCGCCAGCACTTCTTGAGAAAGTACAACTTTTGTATTGTCATCATAACCGTTGCCCTGTTTGGCAAAAAATGTCGCATCAACCTGACCGTCTTTATAGGTCGTTGCCTGCAGATTTTTGAGACTCGAAGTCTCTAGCTGCAGGTTTTGTTCAAGCTGGTCGACCTGGGCACGTACAGACAACATGCCCTTTTCATCAGTTTGGGTTAAGTTAATATTATTTGCAGAATAGGTCATGCTACGTGCAGAATCAGTCTGCAACTTATTGCCCTTACCGCTGTAATAGTAATAACCACCACTTATTGCGGCAATGATAATAGCCGTAAGATATAAAACTCTAGTGTCCATAAGCGGTGTACTTAATCCAGGATGTATGACTTATTAATAAGGCGCACGAGTATATTTTTCAAGTAACTCTTGGTACTTACCTTTGGACATCAGTAACATGTCACAAATCTCGCGTACCGCACCACGACCACCATAGGCCTGCGTTACCAGATCAGCACGACGACGTACTTCAACATGCCCGTTTGGGACAGTCACTTTCATACCTGCAATCGCGAAGGCAGACAGATCAGGCCAATCGTCACCCATGTATAAACAGTCTTCAGGGTCAATATTGAGCTGAGTACAAGCTTCACGTAAAGCAGTCCCTTTATCTTCGCGGCCCTGATAAACCAGATCTACGCCCAAATCCGACATACGTTTCTGTACGATATTGCTTTGACGTCCAGTGATAATGATCACTTTGAGTCCAGCTTGCTGTACCAGTTTCATGCCCAGACCATCACGGATATCAAAAGATTTGATTTCATCGCCCGTATTGGTCAATGTGACAAAACCGTCGCTTAAAATACCATCTACATCAAGTACCAGTGCCTCAATATGACGTGCCTGCTCTAATAATACGTAAGATGCCATTTATTAATTTACCCCAGCCTGAATCAGGTCATGCATACTAATTACACCAATGACTTTATTGGTATCATTAACCACAACAAATTGATTAATTTTACGTTCGTTCATTTTTTCCAGTGCAACGACAGCACGCGCTTCCTGAGAAATCGTCAGCGGATTTTTGGTCATCACTTCCTGAATCGGTAAATTGACATCAAAACCTTGCTGTTTGTCGATCAGGCGGCGCAAGTCACCATCAGTGAAAATACCCAGCAGAACATCATTTTGATCCACAATTGTGGTTAAACCTAGGCGTTTATTTGAAATCTCGTATAAAACTTGATTCATCGGTGTATCTGGTGACACTTTTGGCAATTCCGAACCTGTATGCATGAGATGTTTTACATGCAGCAATAAACGTTTACCCAAGGCACCCGCTGGATGTGATAGTGCAAAATCATCAGCAGTAAAACCACGTGCATCCAGAAGAGCGACAGCCAGTGCATCACCCAGCGCTAAAGTTGCCGTTGTACTCGAAGTCGGTGCCAGACCAAGCGGACAGGCCTCTTGAAGATGACCCAAAGTTAAAGCCACATCAGCATTTTGTGGCATTGGACCTTTAGCATCACCGCTAATAGTAATTAGAGGAATTTCCAGACGCTTGATCAAAGGCATCAGCATCATGATTTCATCGCTTTTGCCTGAGTTTGAAATGGCAATCAGTACATCACCCGGTACCAGCATTCCAAGATCACCATGCCCTGCCTCGCCTGGGTGCATGAAGAATGAAGGCGTACCCGTAGAGGCAAAAGTTGCCGCCATCTTACGGCCAATATGCCCGGATTTCCCCATCCCGGTAATCACCAGACGACCTTTGCACTGCAAGATAATTTCACATGCCTGACTAAAACGCTCATCGATCTGCGTGGCTAAAATCTGTAATGCTTGTTCTTCGATACGCAAGGTTTCAAGTGCAACTTTCTGGAAGTCTATTTGATTTGGCATATTTGGTGGGTTCAAAGTAGGTTTACCTTAACTCTATACAGAGTTGACTCAGTCTAGCAAAAAATAATTTTCGCAATTTTATCATATCTATGCAAATGTCAGGTTTCAAAATGTAGAGCTTTTCATAAAACTTAAACAGAATGTTTAGAAATTTCCCTGACTGAAAGCTCTTCCATATTCAGAATTTCATTATGTAAATCAGTTCTGATTTTCCTTTTTATTTTGCGTAGGCAATAAAAAACCCCAATCTTCCGATCAGGGTTTTTTGAATTTTGGAGCGGGAAACGAGACTCGAACTCGCGACCCCAACCTTGGCAAGGTTGTGCTCTACCAACTGAGCTATTCCCGCAATATGGGAGTGAATTATAGAGAGTTTCTGCTAACTGTCAACTCTCTATTGATTCAACTGTCGAATTAATCGGCACGACGCCATACAGTTCCTTGACGGGTATCTTCCAGCACCACCCCTTGGTCTAATAAAGACTGGCGGATTTCATCGGCACGAGCAAAGTTTTTCTCTTTTTTGGCATCTTTACGTTGCTGGATCAGATCTTCAATCTGCTCTTCAGACAAGCCTAAAGCTTCCTGACCAATATCAGACTTTAAGAATTCGTCGACATTGTGCTGTACCAGACCCAGAATATTGGTGAGATGGCGCAAAGTGGAATAATAAACGGTAGCCTGCTGCTGATTCTGGTCTTTTACCGCACGGTTCAGCTCTTTATTCAGTTCAAATAATACAGCAATGGCTTCTGGCGTATTGAAGTCATCTCGCATTGCCGTATTAAAACGCTCAACAAAGTCTTGATCTAACGTATCAACCAGTTGTTCGCCATATACTGCCTGATAAGCTTTGAAAGAATGATAGAAACGCATTAGCGTATTTTTCGCTTCTTTTAAAGCTACATCTGAATAGTTCACCGGGCTGCGGTAGTGTGAAGATACGATAAAGTAACGCACCACTTCCGGATGGAATTTTTCAATCACATCACGGATGGTGAAGAAGTTACCCAAAGACTTCGACATTTTTTCGCCATCAACATTGATGAAGCCGGCATGCATCCAGTAGTTCACATACTGTTCACCTGTCGCTGCTTCAGACTGTGCAATCTCGTTTTCATGATGCGGGAAGCTTAAGTCAGCACCACCGCCATGAATATCAAAATGATTGCCGAGGCAGCAGGTAGACATGGCTGAACATTCAATATGCCAGCCTGGACGGCCATTGCCCCATGGTGATGCCCAAGAAGGTTCATTTTCTTTGGCATGTTTCCAAAGTACAAAGTCAAACGGGTGTTTTTTCTCAACTTCGACGTCTACACGTTCAGAAGCGCCTGCCTGCATATCTTCCAGTTTACGGCCTGAGAGACGCCCGTATTTGGCGAATTTTTCAACCTCGAAGTAAACATCGCCATTATTTGCCGGATATGCAGTCCCTTTTTCCACCAGCGTACCAATCATGTTTTGCATCTGATTGATGTAATCAGTGGCTTTTGGTGCTTCATCCGGTGCAAGACAGCCTAATTTGGCAAAGTCTTCATTCATGGCATCAATAAAACGGCTGGTCAGTGATGAAATGCTTTCCCCATTTTCATTGGCACGTTTAATAATCTTGTCGTCAATGTCAGTGATATTGCGTATGTATTTAACCTTCCAGCCCTGACTACGCAAGAAACGAATAATATAGTCAAATGCAACCACCGTGCGTGCATGTCCAATATGACAGTAGTCATAGACCGTCATCCCACAAACATACAGATCAATCTGACCTTCTTTACGAGGCACAAATTCTACTTTTTTACGTTGCTCTGAGTTATATAGAACAAATGGTTGCATAGGTCTTCTAGAATGCTTTTACAAATGATGGCTCATCTTAACCTAAGCATTATTTTTCATAAAGTTTTAAGAAAAGTTTTCAAGACTTTTTCTGCGGTTATTTCTATATTGTTAAAAAAACCAGCAACTGCTGGTCTTTTTAGATATCAGGATTTAGCTTCAGTTTTGCACTGTATTAACATCTGCTTGTTTTTTGGACCTAATGAATTACTTAGACTGGTATTTAAAACACGCGCATAGTTTTGATGATCTTTCTGGTAGAAATCTACCGTAGCCCCCTGGTACTCGGCGGTAGTTATATATTGATAATCGTCAAAAGATTTTTCAGACTTAGGCTCAATTGACTTTAATAAAGCACGCTTTTGTTTAGCAGAAATCAAGCGCAAAATGCTTTTTTCACCAATAACATAAGATAGATTATGAGCTTTCTCTTTTGAACAATCCAAAGCATAACGGCCTTTTAATTCCCCTAAAGATAGTTTCACAATAGTCTGTTCAATTGTTGCGAACACTGAACCTGACACAAGCATAGCCCCAAGACCAATTAGGGTCTGTTGACAT
>NZ_DCRI01000062.1:0-4836 GCF_002324975.1 Acinetobacter sp. UBA1496
CAAACCCGGTACGGTTCAGTTTGATATAGCTGTAACTATTCAATTGCATAAATAAAAATAAGTAGGAGATGCTTCTCATTTTTCCCTATTAATAAACTTGATCTCTGCTTTGTTGCGGTGAAACACCTGTCATGGCTTTATATGCCCGAGTAAAAGCACTATGTTCAGAATATCCAAGCATTAATGCAATATCAGCAATTTGTATATCTGTATTTTTTAAATATGAGTCTGCCAGTTCTTGGCGGACTATATTAAGTTCATTGCGAAAATTTGTATTGGCATTTTGAAGCTTTCGTTGAAGTGTACGAGGTGAACGACAAAGTTTTTCTGCAATAAGTTCTATTGTTGGTTCACCATGTGGCAATTGATGTGCGATAGCTTTACGCACTGCCTCAATTATTGGCTCTTCCTTGGGCAATTGCTCCAATAGCTGGTTTGCATGCTGTTCTATAATTGTTAATAGACTTGGGTCTAAGGTCTTTATTGGGAGCTCTAGAGTTTCTTTACTAATTCGTATCACAGTTTCAGATTGATTAAATAAAACTGGACAACCAAAATATTGCTCGTACTGCATCAAATCATCAGGACAATCATGCATAAATTGTACAAATATAGGTGTAATATTTTTCTGAACGGAACTTCTACAGAACTGCATAATGACAGTAATACCTGTTTCATCAACCAATAAATCTGGTTTGTATAAGGTGGTGTCCCAAACTAATTCCACCCAATCTGGACCTTCTCGTGTAATCATTGGAATCACATCGAATATTAACCTTTGATATTTTTCCAGTTTTTCTAAAGCCGAAGCAAGATTGTCGCAAGCTAATAATACATAGCCCAAAACGCCAAGATGCCTTGGAGTAATCTTTTGTCCAAGATGTAAACCTAACATTGGATCAGCTAGGGCGATTGCAGCACGTGAAAGTAATTGTTCCCATAATTCAATAGAAATACCTTTTAAAGCGTTTGTAAGAGGTTGTGGGCGAGGATATTTTAAGATTTCGTCTGGGATTATTTTTTTTGCTTCAAGATAGTCATAGAGTACATGCACGTATGTTTCAGGAATCATTTTTCTATAGATTGGTTTGCTCATTAATTAACCTGAGTTTCTAGCTTTATGGCGTGAAGTATCAAGTAGGCTGTCATTAAGAGTCAAGCTAAAAGCTTCATTTTCATTCAATATCTTTTGCATCATTCGTTGCAGTAATGAACGGTATCTGTTGTTTCAATGGAGTGCAAAATGGCAGTAAAAAATACTAAGAAGCCAGAAATCAATGAAATACAATTTAAATCTGGAAACTCTTATTGCAGTGGAACGCTTTATAAACCCACTACAAATGGACCATATCCGATCATTGTGATGGGACATGGCCTAGGCTCAGTCCGTGTGATGCGCTTGCCTGCTTATGCTGAAAGATTTGTTGAGGCAGGATATGGATGCTTGCTTTTTGATTATCGTCACTTTGGTACAAGTGGTGGTGAACCTCGCCAGTTATTGGATATCAATAAGCAATTGGAGGACTGGCGTTCAGCCTTGAGTTTTGTTCGTACTCAGAAAGATGTTGTTCAATCTAAAATTGTGATTTGGGGGACATCATTTGGTGGTGGGCATGTTCTTACTACTGCTGCAAATGATCATTCAATTGTAGCAGTAATATCTCAATGCCCATTTACAGATGGTTTAGCTTCTAGCTTAGCAACCAGTCCAATCAGCTCAATTAAAGTTACTGCACTTGCTTTAACAGATCGAATAGGTGCTATTTTTGGTGCAAAACCTATTATGGTTGCATCGGCTGGGAAACCGCACAGTGCGGCATTAATGACAGCCAAAGATTGTGAGGATGGATATCTACAGCTTGTACCTGAAAATTCAGAATTTCGAAATTATGTAGCAGCTCGATTTGCGCTCGATCTACTGACATATTTTCCGGGTAAATTCACCTCAAAAATTCAATGCCCAGTGCTATTTTGTGTGTGTGAAACAGATAGCGTTGCTCCAGCAAAAACCACCTTAAAACATGCTCAAAAAACACCACAAAAAGAAATCAAAATCTATTCAGAAGGTCATTTTGATATCTATGTGAATCAAGGCTTTGAAAAAGTCATTCACGATCAAATTGATTTTCTTAACCGGACTGTTTCAGCAAATTAAAAAAGGAATTGATTATGGCAAAATATGACTTAGATGGATTGGTAATTTTAATTACTGGCTCTACAGGTGGTTTAGGTTCAGCTTTGGCAACTGCTTTTGCAGCGAAAGGAGCTAAATTGGCCTTATTGGATATTAATTTAGAAGCAGCAGACAAACAGGCTACATCACTTGGCGGAGATACCATTGCCAAGGCATGGCAAGCCGATGTTTGTTCAATGGAAAGTCTTCAGAATGCTATTAATAGCGCTGCAGTACATTTTGGCCGGATTGATGTAGTGATTGCCAATGCTGGTATTACCTGTTTTGAACCAATTGAAAGTGCAAGTCCAGAACGGTTTGATCGAGTAATGGATATTAATTTAAATGGTGTATGGCGAACATTTAAAGCAGGTTTGCCTTACGTGCAAAAGCAGCAAGGTTATTTACTAGCAATCTCTTCATTGGCTGCCTTTTTCCATTCACCGTTACAGTCATCTTATTGTGCAAGCAAAGCTGGTGTTTGGGCTTTAAGCAACAGTATTCGTATGGAGCTTAAACATCTTAATGTCGGAGTTGGCAGTGTCCATCCTACTTTCTTTCATACGCCGTTGATGGATCAAACTTTTGATGATCCGGCCGGTCTGAAACTTTGGGGCGGTAACCAAACAGGCTTATGGAAAATGGTTGCACTTGAAGAAGTGGTCAATGCAATTGTTGATGCTGTAGAAAATCGCCGTGAATTTGTCGTAGTTCCGAAGAAAAATGGATTTGTTGCTCGTACACCTGGGCTTTTCCGTGGATTTATAGAACGAGTTGGGTTTAAAAACGAGGACGTCATTGAAGCGATTCGGCTTGCAGCATTAAAAAAATGATTTTATATAACAAAATCATAGATTATTTTTTAGAGAATAGTCTGTGATTTTCTATTGTGTATGCAACTCAAACCCATATATGTTGTCTTAAAAAAAATCCGTCGACATAAGTTTGATTTATAAGTAAGGATACTCGCATGTACATGCCGAAATTAGCTGATATATTTGACGGTCTCACCATTGAAACACCGTATACACCGCCAAAACATTGGTTACAGGGAAGAACTGCCTATGGTGGTTTTTCAGCAGCATTGGCTTTGCAGATTGCATTAAAGGAATTTCCAGAGGGGCTTCCTCCACTAAAAAGTGCGCAAATTGCGTTTATTGGCCCGGTCACTGAAAATGTGACATTTCATGCTGAAATTTTACGTCAAGGAAAGTCCGCGACACAGATTGCTGTTGATGCGCGTGTTCATGATGCACTCGTGCTCAGAACAGGTTTTATTTTTGCTGCGCCCAGAAAAAGTACAATTCAGCACAATCATATTAAAATGCCACAGGTAGACCGTCCTGAAGCATATTTACCTCCACCTGAGGAAATGTTTGTTCCAGATTTTTTCGATAATTTTGGTGTACGGTTTGTCAGTCAATCTACACCGGTATCTAACTCCGAAACGCCAGAATTACTGGCTTGGGTACATCTAAAGGACGCAACTTCTATATCACCTGAAATTGCATTACTACTTATCGGAGATTGTCTCCCACCAGCATCAATGGCTTGTTTCAAGACTCCAGCACCTATTAGCTCAATGAATTGGGCTGTCGATTTTGCACAATCTGCTAAACATAGCGAATGGTATCTTTTGAAGTCATTTAGCTTGATTTCTGATCAAGGATATTCTTATCAAATGATGCATGCGTGGAATGAAAAAGGGGAGTTGGTTTTATCTGGAACTCAAACTGTTGCCATTTTTGCTTGAGTTTTATTTATTTAGTTTTAATGATGAATGTAATCAAAGTAATTTTTTATTGAAAATAATGATACTTTACATAAATCATTCGATGAGCTCTTTATAGTTGCTACTGGCTTTGTTGCACAAACCTATCTCTAAGGCTTATTCCACAATATAATTTTCAAATGAATAAGCCTACACCTAAAATTTATCGTACAACCAATTGGTCTTCATATAACCGAGCACGCATTCATCGCGGAAACATTGCCATTTGGTTTGATTCAGCCACCGAATGGTATGCTCCGTATCGGTAAACACGGGCGAAATTAAATCTACTCCGACGCAGCCATCCAATGCTGTTTAATAATCAAATCACTTTTTAATCTGTCTTTACGTATGGTCACAGGCTTTGTGCAAAGTCTGATTAAACTCTCTGGCTTAAATGGGACGGCCCAGATTATTCGACCATATGCAGAAGACAAAAGCATATTGATATTGCGATTAGCTATCAAAAAACTTGTGATGCACTATATCTACTCGTTGACTCTACTGGCTTGAGTTTTTTAGGTAAAAGTGAATGGAAACGTAAGAAGCATCAGCCTGAATATCGACGACAATGGCGTAAACTGCACATAGGTATAGATGCTGAAACACTGCAAATACGTGCAGTTCAGCTTACAACAAATAATGTCAGTGACTCACAGGTTCTTGGTGATTTACTTGATCAAATTCCACAAGATGAGCGGATTGACTCTGTTTATACTGAAGGCTCTTATGACACCAAGCAATGCCGTCAGGTCATTGCAGATCGGCAAGCGCATGCGGTGATTCCACCTAGAAAAATGCGAAACCATGGAAAGATACAAAGAGTAGCTCGCTAGAGCGAAATGAATTACTCCGAACAGTTAATCTAGCGAAGCAGTGCTTCTTGTATCTT
>NZ_DCRI01000049.1:0-35616 GCF_002324975.1 Acinetobacter sp. UBA1496
TTATGTCGAACTCAGGTTAATTATTGATGAAATTCAGCACTTAAGCGTCAACAAGTCCGGTGGTGAAAAAAAGATGCTTAATTTTTTCGTCACGCTTGTCAATATCATCAGTTTGCCAGTCGTAATGGTAGGAACCCCAAAAGCCCGCCCTATATTTGATGCTGATTTCAGATCAGCCCGAAGAGCTATTGGATTTGGCGCTGTGTTATGGGAGCCGATTAAAAATGAAAAAAATAGTATTTCTCCTCACACCCAGCAAGTCGTCAAGTCTGAATGGGTGGGGTTTACAGATACACTTTGGAAATACCAATGGTTGACCAAAGCAGACCTAACCCTGTCTGAAGATATACGAGAATGTTGGTATGAACTGTCACAAGGTATACCTGATATCGTTGTTAAACTGTTTGTACTGGCTCAAATCCGAGCAATTGAGACTGGGATAGAGCGTATCACCATCAAACTGCTGAAGACCACCTATGAGCAGGATATGATCCCAATCCATGCCATGATTGAGGCGTTACGTAGTCGAGATCCTGCAAGAATTGCGCAGTATTCAGACTTAATTATTCCTGAAGTCGACAAAAAGCTCCTGTACTTACAGGAGAAAATCAGAAAAGCACACTTCGAAAAAGATGATGTCGATATCTATGACGGCAATTCACAGGCGATCCGTATGCATCGTCTACTGATTGAATTGGGCTATCAATCAGATCTATTACCCAACATCATTAAACGAGCTTTTCAGTCTTATCCAGATACAGATATACAAATTTTGTTGCCAGTGATCATGCAATGGCTCAAAGATGAAAATGATCTCGAAAAAGTAATGGACGAAGAGCAGAAAAAGGCGCCTCAATCCACTCGAAAATCCACGAATACTGCTGCAGTCTGGCATCGCTTAGAAAGTGCTGATTTACGTTTTCAATACAGTCAAAAAGAATCCCACCTATCCTTTTACCAACATCTAAAAAACCACACAGAGTACGTGCTCGATATTGAGCAATGGCTCAGGGAGAGTTAACAGTATGTTTAATTTTCCGATGCCTCATGTCGATGAGCTGATATATAGTACTGTAGCGCGTGCTGGAATACGTTTGGCACTTACCAGTCCCAAACAGCTCCTCGATGAAGTGTTTCAGAACCGTAAAGTTTCTGCGACCGTAGATCTTCCCTCTCATTTGGACAAAATTCTGCAGTGGCTACCCTCAGCACACTATGACGTAATGTATCTCATTAACCATCACACATTATTTCCACTGTATGCATTCTTTATTCCTGAAGAAAGACGACAGGACTGCTTACGATTCATGCAAGGAGCATCGCATGGTGCCTTACACTTAACAGTGGGGTTGAATGCATCGAAAGTTCGTATTCCAGAATACTTACGCTATTGCCCTCAGTGTTTCGACGAACAATTACAAATATATGGAGAATGGTATTGGTCAAGACTATGGCAAGTTCCAGGCGTCACTTGCTGCCTTCAACATGGCAAGCTACTTAATAGTAGTGTGAAATACAGACCAATCCATAAGCATGAATTCAAAGCCGCCTGTGTGGATAATTGTCCAATACTTGAACAAGAACCCGCATCCCCAGACGAAATTTTAATTGCCCAAAAAGCCACTGAACTCTGTTCACTTGCAAACAGCTCTTCTGCCACCTTACAGCAATGGACGCTTTTCTATAAAACCCTTGCCTCAAAGCACGGTATGGTCAAAGGCGATCATCACATCATATATGAACTCATTTATCAGAAAATCATGCAACGCTGGTCTATGTCATTTTTGGTACAACATGGACTAGGTGAGATAGACACAGAAAATAGTTGGCTTAAAAATATCTTTAGAAAGCATAGACGTAGCTTCAGCTACTTAGAACATTTAATTGTAATTGAAGCATTTTATGCTGGAAGTGATTGGTCTTTTCAAGATATCTTCAAAGAGGTGAAAGCCTGCCATGCTACCCCAATGCGTCCTTCAAATGACACCTCACAGGAAAACTTACAGTCCGAGGTTATCCAGGCTCAACGCCATTCATGGTTAACAGCTTTAGCACAAAATTCCATTATTGAAGCAAGAAAACAGAATACAGCACTTTATGCTTGGCTGTACCGTAATGATAAGAAGTGGCTGATGGAGACCAACAGTCAGAAACAGATGCCATTTATTCCCTCTGGAAAAAAGGTCAATTGGAGACAACGTGATTGGGATGGTGTTAAATATTTACTTCGTTTAAATCAAAAATTAGTCGATAATCTTGACTCTCCTCGACGGACAAAAACTTGGTGGATCAAGCAATTAAAAAACCCATCAACTATTGAAAAGAATTTAGATAGCTTGCCATTAATCGTAAAATTTCTAAGCACATACCAAGAGGATGTTAGCTGCTATCAAATTCGGCGCTTATCACGTGAACTTCTGCTAAATAAACTCAAAAATGAGTCTATCCCCTTGTGGGTGTTACTCAGAAAAGCTGGCTTAACAACAGACAGAATGACAAAAGAAACCCGAACCTTCCTCAACCAGGTCATACAATATGATCAGATTATTAAGGTGTAATAATGCTGAAAAACTTTCCTGAGAATGCCCTTATTCGTTCAATAGGGACTATTTATAAAGAACAAAAAAACCAAGCTTGGATGATCGAACTCCAACTCAACGACCTGATGTCGAAAAAAAAATATCCTCTCGGGGTTAGATTTTCAAATATGCATTTACTTGCACGTCAAAGATGTTTAAAACCAACTCCAGATTACAAATCGGCAGAGCCACTCATTCTGACTTATAAAATCGAACATCTCAGACGCTGGCACAATACATGCAACATCTATAGCAAACAAAATCAGTTGTCTCAGATCATGACTGATCTTGATCATCGCTATGAAAATACCTTAGTGCATTTGCCCAAGCTTGAACTTGCCCGTGCTTTGTTTTTTCATAATGCATACTTTGCCCGTAATGTGTTCAATCCAGAATTTTTGGATGCAGAGTTCTTTGTCCAAAAAAGAACCAAAGATCATTACATTATTCATGAATTAGTGTCAAAAAGTTTTCCTTCTACGCTCTATGACTCTGTTGAAATACGCAGTGTTCTCTCTTGGATCCTGATTAATCGTGAAATCAAAGCCTGCTATAAAAGTATTGGCGCCCACTTTATTTCACAAAAATATCAAGACAGATCAAGAGAGAAATGGAATTTCGACTTTAGTTGTCCGTCTTTAAGAAATACAGAAATTACGGTAAAAGCCTATTACTCAAAAGAATCAGATCAGATTTATATCAATGAAATTCTTGAAATTAAAAATATACAACCCAAACTTCCTAAGCTGGTTGAGTTTTCTAGCTCTCACTTTATCCAAAAACAGAATGGAAAGAACAGTTCAACAAAAGGTAGCTATCGTATTGAAAAAATGCCAGAAGAACCTGATATTGATGATCTACAGGAAGCAAGTTCAGATAAGGGTGCAGTGATTATCAAATCTGAACCAGTACTGTTAAGTTTTCAGCAACCGATCCGTACCGCAAAACGCTATATAAAACACAAGGGGATGAACAGATCATATGGGGAAGAACGAGGTACCTTTGATGATCCAGATGTCGTTGCGACAGATGAACCATCAATATTAGGAACCATTGGTCAAGGTGAATTCATGGGTCTCGCAGATGATCTGCAATATCTAGAATATTACAGTGAAGGCCTTACCGCATTCAAAGAAATGATCCTGGGCTTAAATGAGTCAAAGGTTATCGTATTAGACTCCGAAGATCCACATTACCATCGTTTACCCAAGGTAGGTAAATCACGGCTACACTACACCTATAAAGATCAGCCTCGAACATTGCTTGAGTTCAGATTCAAATATCAAGGCAAGGCTTTAAGTATTTTTGAAATTGATCTTGATGACCACGTGAAGAGTATTTCTACCCTAATAATTCAATGGAAGGCTAACACACAGCCTAGTCAAGAGGTCATTAAGAAACTTACACGGATGATTGTGAAACGCTCTTTACGTTGGCCTACTAAGGAAACACTTTCAGAATGGGGGTCATTTAAAACCATTCATCATCCTAAAAAGTCACAGAAATCCATGCAATATACTTCGGATGAAATAGAGCTATGGCGGCAGAATATTATCAGACACTTATCTACCTTAGGGCGTTCTCCACTCAATTAATCCTAGATAATACGATTAAAAGTAATGCTGTACATGTATCGTGTGTTGGTGACAAATACTGTAAACATTGAAGTATTCCCCCCTATAAAGGATGTCTTTCGGTAATTTTTTAGTAAAGACTTATTCAGGCTGTTAAAATACTTAGCTAAGATGTGCTTACCAGATGCTCATCTTTAAATTATATTTTTATATCTTTTCCTTTTTTGAGGGATATTGCAGGATTACATGACAAAACTAACTTGCTTTAAAGCCTATGATATTCGCGGCAAACTCGGTACAGAACTTAACGAAGACATTGCCTATAAAATAGGCCGTGCCTATGCTCAGATTTACCAGCCTAAAACAGTCGTTGTGGGCTGTGATGTGCGCCTCAGCAGTGAAGCCTTAAAGCAGGCCACGATCCGCGGCTTAAATGATGCCGGTGTCAATGTTTTAGACTTAGGCATGACTGGTACTGAAGAAGTGTATTTCGGTGCTTTCCATTTAGATGTGCAAGGTGGTATTGAAGTCACTGCCAGTCATAACCCGATGGATTATAACGGCATGAAACTGGTGCGTGAAAATGCTCGCCCGATCAGTGCCGATACCGGCCTGAAAGATATTCAAGCCTTAGCGGAATTTGGTCAGTTCATTGAAGTTAGCCAAAAAGGTCATACTGAAAAATATAATATCCTGCCTGAATTTGTCGATCATCTAATGACATATATCGACCCTGTAAAAGTTCGCCCGTTAAAACTGGTGGTGAATGCCGGTAATGGTGCTGCAGGTCATGTGATTGATGCGATTGAGGCAAAGTTTAAGGAACTGAATATTCCTGTCGAATTTATCAAGATTCACCATGAAGCGGATGGTAACTTCCCAAATGGTATCCCTAATCCAATTCTGGTTGAAAACCGTGACAGCACTCGTGAGGCAGTCATTCAGCATGGTGCGGATATGGGGATTGCCTGGGATGGCGACTTTGACCGCTGCTTCCTGTTTGATGAAAAAGGCCAGTTTATTGAAGGCTATTACATTGTGGGGCTGTTAGCACAGGCTTTCTTGCTGAAACAGGCCGGTGAAAAAATTGTGCATGATCCGCGTCTGGTCTGGAACACTTTTGATGTGGTGGAGCAGTATCAGGGCGAAGCAATCCAGTCTAAATCAGGGCATGCCTTTATTAAAGATGTGATGCGTGAGCACAACGCGGTTTATGGCGGGGAGATGAGTGCCCACCACTATTTCCGTGACTTTGCCTATTGTGATAGCGGTATGATTCCATGGTTACTGGCGATTGCGGTACTGTCTGAAACCGGTCAATCTTTATCGAGTCTAGTTGAAGAGATGATTGCCAAGTTCCCATGCTCAGGTGAAATTAATTTTAAAGTGGCCGATACCCAGGCCACCATTCAAAATATCTTTGAGCACTATGCCGATCAGAACCCGGCCATTGACCAGACCGATGGCGTAAGTCTGGATTTTGGTGCCTGGCGTTTTAATGTACGGGCCTCCAATACCGAGCCGTTATTGCGTTTGAATATTGAAAGCCGCCGTGACCAGCAACCCAAACCAATGCAAGACTATATCGATGAATTGACCCGCTTGATTCAGGCTTAATACAAAAAATGGAGCATAAATGCTCCATTTTTTTATTGTACGAGGATCTGAACCTACTTAACGATAGCCATTGGGATTCTGTTTTTGCCAGTTCCAGCTATCAGCCAGCATATCTTCCAGACCATACTGTGGTTGCCAGCCTAACTCGGCAATAGCACGCCGATTGTCTGCAAAAGAGGTTGCCACATCGCCCGCCCGGCGCGGTGCCAGTTCAAATGGAATCTGTACCCCATTGACCTGTTCAAAGGTATTTTTCACCTGCAACACGGAAATCCCGTTTCCGGTTCCAATATTCCAGGCACGACAGCCCTGGGCATTTAAACAGTTATTCAGTGCGCATAAGTGTGCATTGGCCAGGTCCACCACATGGATATAATCGCGGACGCCTGTGCCATCGACGGTATCGTAATCGCTACCAAAGATTGAAAGTTTTTCACGACGACCGACAGCCACCTGGGTCACATAAGGCATCAGGTTATTTGGAATGCCTTGCGGATCTTCACCAATTTGGCCACTTTTATGCGCACCAACCGGATTAAAATAACGTAATAAGGCAATTGACCAGCGCTCATCAGCAACTGCCAGTTTTTCCAACATTTGTTCAATAATCAGTTTGGTATAGCCATAATTGTTGCTTGGCATCCCCGTTGGCATTTCTTCATTTAAAGGAGAAATATTGGCTTCATCATACACCGTTGCAGAGGAACTAAAGACCAGTTTAAACACCCCTGCGCGTTGCATCGCCTGCGCCAGACTGATAGATCCGGCAATATTATGCTCAAAATAAGCCAGTGGAATTTGCTGACTTTCCCCCACTGCTTTAAGGCCGGCAAAATGAATCACCGCATCAATCTTGTGCTGTTGGAACAGCTGATCCAGACCGGCACCATCCCGAATATCCCCTTCAATAAAATGAAGACTTTTCTGGGTCAGTGCTTGTACCCGTTGTAATGATTCTGCCGAACTGTTTGACAAATTATCCAGCACCACCACCTGATGCCCGGCATTGAGCAGCTCCAGACAGGTATGCGAACCAATATAACCGGCGCCACCGGTGACCAGAATATTAGCCATCTGATTTTCCTAATAAAATGTGTAATAAACCCTGTGTCGAAGCATCCAGTGCCGATACATCCTGCTGCTGGCCATTTAAAATCGGTAACAGCTGATTGGCAATTTCCTTGCCTTTTTCTACGCCCCACTGATCAAAGGGGTTAATATTCCAGATTACCGACTGGACAAAGACCTTATGCTCATACAAGGCAATCAGCATCCCCAAGCTATACGGGTTCAGTTCCTGGATTAAAAAGGTTGAACTCGGCTGATTACCGGCATATTGCTTATACGGTGGCAGACTGGCCAGCTCGGCCTGATCTAGCGCCTGATTACCAAAAGCCAGTAAGCGCGATTGCGCCAGACAGTTAGACAGGGCCAGATGGTGCTGCTCGACCAGCGCTTCTGCACTTTCGGCATAGGTAAACTGGTTGGCATTGTAGCGTTTGACTGGCGCAATAAAATCACAGCTGACCGCCTGTGTGCCCTGATGCAGCAGCTGATAAAACGCATGCTGGGCATTCGGTCCCACTTCACCCCAGACAATTGGACAGGTATCCAGTTCAACCGCGTCGCCACTGCGCTGAATCGATTTACCATTCGACTCCATTTCCAGCTGCTGCAGATAAGAGGCAAAATATTTTAAGCGGCCATCATAGGGCAAAACCGCATGGGTCTGAATATCCAGGAAATTATTGTTCCAGATCCCGAGCAGGCCCATCAACACCGGAATATTCTGTGCAAAGGGTGCGGTCTGGAAATGCTGATCCACCGCATAGGCACCGGCCAGAAAGGCTTTAAAGCCTTCCACCCCAATAATTAGCGCAATCGGCAAGCCGATACAGGACCAGAGTGAATAACGGCCACCCACCCAATCCCACAGCAGGAACTGGTTTTCTGGCGCAATGCCCCATGCAGTCATTTTATCAGGCTTGGTCGAGACCCCAACAAAATGATGCTGTAATACACGGGCCTGTTTGCCCAAGGCTTTTTCCAGCCACAAACGGACAGTTTGCGCATTGGACAAGGTATCAATGGTGCCAAAAGACTTGGAGGAAATAATAAACAGCGTGGTTTCCGGACGCAGCTTATGCAGCAGATCCGAGAGCTGGCTGCCATCCATGGTCGAAACGAAATGTACGCTCAACGGCTTGGCACTTGGATGTTTAAAATCGGACAGCGCCTGAGTGGCCATCAAAGGGCCCAAGTCTGAACCACCAACGCCGATATTGACCACATCCTGAATTACTTCACCGGTCGCACCGCGGCACTGCCCGGCATGAATTTTTTCCACCAGCTGATACATACGCTGTAGCTGGGTTTGCACCTGCTGTACCAGTTCCGGATGGGTACTGTCCTGTTCCGGCAAACGCAGCGCCCAATGCATGGCTGCACGCTGTTCGGTATAGTTAATCGTATCGGTGAAAAACAGGGTGTTGATCCAGCCGGATAAGTCATGTGCCTCAGCAAAGTGTATCAGCTGCGCCAGTACTTCGGCATCAATACGCTGCTTGCTATAATCAAAAACCAGCGATTTTAAACGTACGGAGAAGTGCTCGAAACGCTGCGCATCCTGGGCAAATAAATCGGTTAAATGGCGCTGTTCAAACTGATTTTTTAAAGTCTGTAACTGTAATAACAGTGAATCACGCGTATGTAGCGCTGCTGAACTGCTCATTAGCGTCCTACTCCCATATAGGCAAAGCCTTGCGCTTTGACAAACTGCGGATCATAGATATTACGTCCATCTAAAATTAGTGGATGCTGCATACTGTTGAGCAGGGTTTTATAGTCCGGACTCCAGTAATGTTTCCAGGCGGTTAACAGGCACAACGCATGGCTGCCTTTAACAGCTTCATACTGGTCCTGACACAAGATCAGGTCATCGCGTTCGCCATACAGTGCCTGAATTTCCGGCAAGGCTTGCGGATCATGTAATTTAACCGTGAGCCCTTGTGCCCAGAGTGCCTTGAGCATGGCGTGAATGGGTGAATGGTGCACGCGTGAGGTATTTTCCTTAAACGCAGCACCCCAGATGGCAATAGTTTTGCCTTTTAAATTGCCCTGATAATAGTTCCACAGTTTGCGAAACAGCAGCTCTTTTTGCTGCTCGTTAATTTCCCAGACCTGGGCCAAAAGCTGGCTTTTGACACCGGTAGTTGACACGGTATTGGCCAGGGTTAAAACATCATGCGAGAAGTTTTCTCCGCCAAAACCGGCACCCGGATACATATAGGACGCGCCAATCCGGCTATCGGCGGCCATGCCCTGGCGCACATGTTCAATATCAATGCCCAGTTTTTCTGCCACCACAGCCAAGTCATTGATGTAACTGATTCGGGTTGCCAGCATGCCGGAAATGCTCAGCTTGGTAAATTCCGCATCCAGCACCGGCATAAACAGGTATTGCTGCTTACGCGGGAATAAAGGACGTAAAAATTCCTGCACTTTGCTCTGCACCTGCGGGTTCATACAGCCCACAGTCAGCTGTTCCGCCTGGGTAATACTGGCCAGTGCATTGCCTTCCTGACTCATATCTGGCAAATACACCCAATCATCTTCAGGCAGCAGCTGTTTCAAACGTGCCGTCCCCTGCAGACCTAAAGTTGAAGCATTGATCATCAGTTTTGGATGAATGATCGGGCGCTGCTGGAGCTGCTGCAACAATTCAATCAGCAGCGGTTCTTCAGCCGGGTTCAGGCTAAACAGATAGACATCCATCTCCAGACTCAGCTCTTTCAGGCTACAGTAATGCAGAAAGCCTTGGGCATGTTGCTGCTGCAACAGACGGTTGACTGCCTCATCCTGAAAATCAGGTGCTTCCGGGCTATCTTGCTGGAAAATGTCACACCAGTAGACCTTGTGCCCACATTCTGCCAATAGCGCCGCCATCACCCCGGCATAAAGCGTTCGACCAAAAACTGCAACCTTCATGCTGACCTCTGCCCTGTATTAGTCTTTAAGTTCTTGAATCAACTGTTTAAATGCTGCACCTAAACTTGGATGGCCCACTCCGTAATGTAAGACCGCCTTTAAATAGCCCAGTTTGCTGCCGCAATCAAAGGTCTGGCCTTTCATGCGGTAGGCTTCGACGGTTTCCAGCTGCTGTAATGCAGCAATGGCATCAGTCAGCTGGATTTCATTCCCGGCCCCTTTCGGTGTGGTGGCCAACAGCTGCATAATTTTGGCCGGCAATACATAACGCCCAATCACGGAAAGATTAGAAGGTGCAGTACCGACCGCCGGTTTCTCGACAATCCCCTGCATTACCGCACTCTGGCCTTCTGCAGGGGCAGCAGCAACATCCACAATGCCATACTGATCGACCAGATGCTCCGGCACGGCCTCAACCATAATCTGCGCTGCTTGGGTGGCATTAAAACGTTCAATCATCAAGGCCAGATCATTTTTTTCTGCTTGGTCTTTGACCAGTACATCTGGCAGTAACACGGCAAAAGCCTCATCACCGACAATATCTTTGGCACACAGCACTGCATGACCCAGGCCCAGCGGCTGTGGCTGACGCACACTGACCACGCTGACCTGCGGCGGTAAAATTTCGGTAATTTCTTTTAGCAAATCCCACTTTTGCTTCTGCTCTAATGTGGTTTCCAGTTCAAAGTTACGGTCAAAGTAGTTTTCAATTGACGCTTTGGAAGAATGCGTGACCAGAATAATCTGCTCAATACCGGCAGCAACCGCTTCACGCACCACATATTCAATCGCTGGACGATCGACCACCGTCACCATTTCTTTGGGAATAGATTTACTGGCCGGTAAAAAACGGGTACCCAAACCTGCAACAGGTAAAATCGCCTTCTTAATCATATACTTTAACCTGATCTCAATATTTTAATTTACTTTAACTTCTTTACCACGTTGATAGCCATCAACATAGTGCTCCAGCTGGCTTAATGCCCAATCAATATCCGATTGCACCGCGGTTAAATCATTGAAACGCTCAAACACCTGCAATAACTCATCCAGAGGATACATTTTTTCATAAGAACGCAAAATCCGGCTGTGTTGTGTCATTTCGGTATTATCGGCATCAATCAGTAATTCTTCGTAAAGTTTTTCACCAGGACGTAAACCGGAGTACTGGATTTCAATATCGCCGTCCTGACTATCGGCTTCACGGACTTTCAGGCCACTCAGCGCAATCATCTGACGGGCCAGGTCCTGAATCCGTACCGGCTCGCCCATATCCAGCAGGAACACATCACCACCATGACCCAAGGCACCGGCCTGAATTACCAGCTGTGAAGCTTCGGGAATGGTCATAAAGAAACGGGTCACATCCGGATGGGTCACAGTAATCGGGCCGCCCTTGGCAATCTGCTGTTTAAATAGAGGCACCACAGACCCCGATGAACCAAGCACGTTCCCAAAACGTACAATACTGATCTGGGTCTGGTCCTGCGCTTCTGCCATGGCCTGACAATACAGCTCAGCCATACGTTTTGATGCACCCATGACATTGGTCGGACGTACGGCTTTATCGGTTGAAATTAGCACAAAGGTTTCAACGCCATTTTTGACGGCTGCATTCAGGCTAAAAGCGGTACCAATTGCATTATTTTTCAGGCCGGCAATCGGGTTACATTCTACCAATGGTACATGCTTATATGCCGCCGCATGATAGACCGTCTGCACCGCATATTGTTCAATAATCCGTTCCAGTTTGGCCTGATCCAGAACCGTACCCAGAATCGGGATAATTTCGACATTGGATGCCAGACGCAGTTCTTTATCAATACTGTACAGGGCAAATTCGGTCAGCTCATAAATCACCAGTTTCTGCGGCTGGTTTTTAATAATCTGGCGGCATAGCTCGGAACCAATTGAGCCACCAGCACCTGTAACCATCACCACTTTGTCTTTAATATTTTTTTCCAGCAGCTCTGCCACAGGCGGCACCGGATCACGACCCAGCAAGTCAATAATATCAACTTCCTGAATATCGGAGACGCGGATTTCACCATCCACCAGTTTGGTCAGGCCCGGAATTTCAGTAATTTTTAAATGTGCCGGTTCCAGAAATTTAACGATTTCACTTTTGCGGCTACGCCCTACAGAGGGTAAGGCAATTAAAATTTCATCAATCCGCAATTTGGCAAAACATTTAAGCGCTGTTTCCGGCAAATAGACATCAATCCCGCCAATATTCTGTCCACTTAAAGAAGGATTATCATCAATAAATAAAATGGGTAAATGTTCATTGGAACGGGTTAAAGTCGCAGCGACCTGCTGACCAGCATTGCCTGCTCCATAAATCGCGATACGTTTTTTCGGGATACCCGCCTGTACATAAGAACGGACAATAAAACGGATGAACCCACGGCTAAACCATACCCAGGCGAACATCATAAAGCCGAACATCAGTGGAATAGAAGTGGGAATAAAAGCATCTGTTAAATAGGCCAAGGCATAGAGTCCCGCCACCGCCAGAAAGGTCGCTAGCCCCAGTTTGACCATAAATACTTCATTGTAGGTACGCACAATAAAGCGATACACCCCAAACACAAACAGCAGGATAACCGCAATTGCACTGACCCACAGTGAACCAAACGGAATATTCGGCACCACCTCTGCACCAAGGTCAAACTGACGAATGGCATAACACAGCCAGATTAGGACTGGGAATACACAGAAATCCAAAATGACCAGAAAAGCCAGTTTGGCAGCACGAGGGGATTCGATGAGTGGAATAACGATGGATTTCATATAGTTTTCAATAAGTCATATCTTAATTTAAAAGAATTTGTTATTAAGATTTATGTCCAATACGGGTCCCCACCTCTAAAAAAGAGCCAGACGGAATTCTCTGTCCGCCTGCGATGTTTACGCCAACACTTAAATGACTAAAGTGTTCGATCACCACATCATGATCTAGCAAGGTCCCAATATTAAGAAGCACACCATCTTGAATAATCGTATTCGTGCCAATTATACACCCTGCCATAATACTTACCCCCTGACCAATTTGAGCAGAAGGTGAAATTACAGCCTGTGGATGTATGATAGTGGCGAGTGGTATTGATAAATCAAGCAGTAATTGTTGCCATTTTTGTCGTATTTGGTTATTCCCGACCGCAACAATTGCCTCCATATTCTCTTGCTGAAGCTGAGACAAGTTTTGAATATTGGTGATGATTGAATATTGGCCTACTTGTTTTTGCTCAGGCCAGCGGTCATCCACAAAGTAAATTTTCTGCCATTGTGCAGATAATGCTGCCACTTCAGCAATGGATTGACCAAAGCCCCCTGCTCCCAGAATCAGCAGATTTTTTTTAGGCATCTGGATGTCCTGCTTTTAATTTCATTGCAATTAATATAAGCGGTAAATAGGCCACCAATACCATAAACTCTGGATAAGCCAATGGCTGGGTAACGGTATAATAGGCTAGTGGCAATAACCACAATAAGTTAATCGCTGCTACCGCCAATGTCACAGGCGTATGACTACCCCATTTGCGCGATAAGATTTGATAACTATGACTACGATGGGCATCATACATTTTATAACCGCTCAGCACGCGCTTAATAAGCGTATAGGTGGCATCCACCACAAACATTCCTAAACAAATAATCCATGCACAAAACAGAGCTAAATTTTCTTTGAGGGCGATGAGCGCCAAAATCCCTAAGGTTAGCCCTAAGAACCCACTACAGGCATCACCCATAAAAATTTTGGCTTTTGGAAAGTTCCATAATAGAAAACCAAATACACAAGCTGCCAATAACCACAGGATGTCTGAATTAAGTGAGGTATTTAGTACAGCGTATAAAATTGCCATACTGACTGTAGTGGTGATAGCCTCAACACTGGCAATACCGTTAATGCCATCCATAAAGTTATATAGATTCAGCAACCATACCAAAAACAGTACAGCAATAATATTGGCAATAAAGCCCAGCTCTAAACTATTAAAAGCGGTCACTTCAGCAAAACCACCCAAGCTCATCACCACGCCAATCGCCACTAAAAAATGTACGACTAAACGCAGCATGGAGTTAATATGGCCATGGTCATCTAAAAAACCAAGTAAAGCGATGACAAAGCCCGCTGCCATAAGAGTTAAACCAATATGTACGGTCAAGTGTTGGCTATATATCAGCACAGCCAGCGCCAACAAGTAGCTACACACCACCGCAACACCACCACCACGGGGCGTGGGTACACTGTGAGAGCTACGTTCATTGGGGTTATCTATTATATTTTTCTTTAGGGCGTAGGCACGCATGAAATAGGTCATCGCAAACGCAAGTAAAAAGAAAATAATAAGGGGTAGCATGGACATATTTGTGACTAAGCTCAGTTTTGATGCGCTGTATTAAACATTTTTTCTAGGCTTGTATCGACATTATACGGTGCTGTCCAACCTAAAATTTGAGTATTTTTAGTGGTATCTACTACCAGTTCTGAACATAGACGTGAGGCAACCGCTTTTTTCCCCACCAAACTTGCCAGAAAATTGATCAAACTTTTTGGTACAGGTAGCATTAGCAATTGATTATTTTGATATTTTGCTAATTTTTCAAATAGTTGTTTGACTGAAATGTCATCCTGATCACTGGCTAAAAATACTTCACGGTTGGCATTTGGATGCGTCATACACGTATGAATCAGATCGGCTAAGTTATAAACACTCACCATACTACGTTTATTGTCTAAGCAACCAATCGGTAAAGGGAGTTTTTTACTTGCCAAGTTCACCATACTTTTAAAGTTGGCTTTTACATTAGGCCCATAAATGAGGACGGGACGAATAATAACCACTTCTAAACCTGTGCGTTGAGATAGCGCAAGTAAGGCTTGTTCTGCTTCATATTTAGATAGGCCATACGGGTCATCTGTATGAACATCGTCATTAGGACAAAAGGCTTGCGTGGTGGTTTGTTCACCATTGACTTTAATGCTGCTTAAGTAAATAAAGCGTTTGACGCCACTTTGTACTGCTTTTTGTGCAAGGTTTAATGTGCCTTGTACATTGGTTTGGCGATATGCTTCAAGTGGTGATGCAGCGGTTTCATTCATTACATGCGCACGACCTGCACAGTGGACAATGACATCAACTTGCGATAAATCTATATGTTCTAAATCATCATTCAGATCAAAATTGATATTACGAATATTCGGATGAGCAAATATTTGGGCTTGGCGAGTATGCGCTAAAACAGAATAGTCTTTTTCAGCCAAAAAATTAGATAAATATTGACCTAAAAAACCGTTGCTACCTGTGAGTAAGACCTTCATATTTTCAAATTCCCAATATTTGCAATAAGCGCTGGTTTACTTTTTCTGCATCAAATTTTTCAATCGCAATTTTATGACTTTGATCACCCATCATACGAACTTGCTCTGGATGTTCAATAAAATAAATCATTTTTTCTGCTAATGCTTGGGGGTCCCATTTGGGTACTAAAAAACCATTTACACCGTCTATGACCGTATCTCTGCAACCAGGAACATCTGTTGTGATGACTGGGCGCCCTATTGCCATTGCTTCTTGTGTACTTCTAGGGACTCCTTCACGATATGATGGCAGCACAAATACATGAGACTGTTTGATCCGTTCAGCAATATTCTCAACATGACCAGGATAATCAATTACGTTTTGGTCGATATACTGGGTCAATTCACCTTGTGTTAAAGCACCTAAATTTGCTTCATCAATTCCACCTAGTACAGTGAATATTGTTTGAGGAAATTTCTCTTTTACAATCTGAGCAGCAGCAATAAAGTCATGTATTCCTTTTTCTTTTAGAAGTCGGCCAATGAACAAAAATTGTATTGGTAAATCTTTTGTTGCAGGTGAATATTTATACTGATTTAAATCTAGCCCGATACCACCTAAAATATACGTTTGTTTAACTGCTATATCATTACTTATGAGTAGATCAGTTTTATCATCATGATTGAGCAAAATTAGCTGATCTAGCTTAGGTAGCGCAAGTTTATATAAAAAAACTTGAATTGCTTTAATGAGTTTAGTTTTTGAACTTAAACCATTCGGTTGATCTGTAAATGTGTAACCTAATCCTTCAAGCATACCTATAATTTTTGGAACTTTGGCAATTTTTGCAGCGAGCGTACCGAATATGACAGGTTTTGAAAAATAAGAAAATACTAAGTCTGGCTTTAATTGTTTGATTTGTTGTGCCAATTTATAAGTTGCCAGCATATCTGCTAAAGGGTTTAAACCACCTCGATTAAGCTGGTAAGAGATAGGAATCGCGCCTAACCTACTAATTTTATCTAGTTCTAATGCATCATTGTCCGTAGTAAATGCATAAACAGTAATATCTTTTGAGCTCAGACTCTTTATAAGTTCTGCTCTAAAACCATAAAAACATGCAGCTGTAGTGCCAACCATTACAAATTTTTTCATTATTTCAACCTCGCTTGGTAGGCACTAAGTTATGATTGAAATCTATAGACAACCGCTTAAGTCTTAAAATATAGAAAAAACATATATAAACAACTAAATAATTATATAGCCTCAAACGAACAGCCGTACCGAGATTATCATTTCCAATTAACCATACACTAGCATATAAAACAAAAAATATGATTAAAAAGCGTATAAAACTATCTGCATAATTAACATTTTTTAATATATAGGTCATCATAAATAAAGCAGGTATTGTTTCAATTACAAACAATAAAACAGCAAAAGGATTAACTAAATATAATCCAAAAAGTTGACCTAAAGTACTTAAAACAAAGTTAGGAATGAACAATACAGGATTAGAGAAATCCAACCCTAAGTTACTACCACCTTGCATATCTTCTTCAAATATTTCACGGTAATCCGTAATACGTTCAAACAAACCAAGATAATTTGCTACAAACAATGTAAAAAAATACAAAATAGCAAAGAAAAAAATACGTTTTTTTGTCAGCTTAATTTTCCATAAAACTAAAGCCAGTAAAAATGCGTAACCTAAATAAGGCCGCAAAGCCCACAAAAACAATCCTATTAAAATTGCTAGTATATAAAAAAATGAAAAAACAAAAAAACTCGAACTGCTTAAAGACTTTCTTACAACCCAACAACCTACTAAAAATGATAAAACCATGAATACATCACGATAAATATCAAATGTATAGAAAAAAAGTGTAGGATAAATTAGGCACAATAAAAATATATAAAAATAATATTTCTGATCTTTTTTAAAATTGAGTCCAGACAACTTAGCCACTAAAATAGGAATTATAAATAAGTTTAAAAATAAAAATAAATAAGACATTCCCTCTCGAGAATACAAGCCTAAGTCATTAAAAAACCTTAAAATGACAGGCCAAATATTTACAGCAAAGTCATCATAGCCCAAAGCATAGGCATCATAATAATCTGAGTCGTTACCACCACCCAAACCAAGAGATATAAAGTTATTTTTTATTAAGAAATAAAAACAAAGCTTTAAAAAAACCAAGCAAACAATACAGGAAAATAAAGCTTTATTTGATATTCTTTTTAAAATATTATTTATCATATAGATATACCCATTTTTCAACTATTTTTTCTAATGAAAAATTTTTCTCTATATGACATAAATTTTTTATAATATTTTTATTTTTTTCTTCTTGAGAGAGGGTTAAGGCATAATACATTTTTTCTGCTAATATATTTAAGTTTGATGGGGGTACTAAGAATTGATTATTATTTAAAACTTCAGCAACCCCTCCACAATCTGTAGCAACAACTAAAGTCTTACATGCCATGGCCTCAGCAACAACCAAACCAAATCCTTCATACTTAGATGATAATACAAATAAATCTGCAGCACTCATTAAATCTGGGATATCACTGCGTCTTCCTAATAAATAAATATCTTGCTTTAAATCCAACTCATCAATAATTTTTTCAACTTCTGAACGTAGTTCCCCATCCCCGGCAATAATCAATTTAATATCTCTAATACTCTTATTTTTTAAAGTTTTAAAAGCGTGCAATAAATTTGGGTAATCCTTCTGCTCACTAAAACGTCCTACTGCTAGAATCAAATAAGAATTTGTATTTATATTAAGTTCATTCAGAATTTTATTTTTGGCTTCTGAGTTATAAAAAAACCTACTCAGATCTATTCCATTATATGTTGTGATGATATCTGAGTCTGGTACTGCTTTTTTTTCGATAAATGCTTGTACTGCTTCATTGCTAACATTAGTAGTTAGATCAGCTAGATTATGTGTAAATCTGTACGCAAGCATTCTCAATCTCCCACCCTCATCACTATTATGCACAGTACAAATAAGTTTTTTTATAGGGGTAACTGCTCGAATAAGACGCGTAAAAATATTAGCATGTACCATATGTGAGTGAACAACATCCGGTTCAAAATTTTTAATTATTTTAGAAAGTTTAATATAAGAAAGAGGAAATAACAGCAAACTATTTAAATTAATTTTAATTAATTCAATTTCTTGGTAACGAGGCTTTGTTAGAATATCTCCAGTTAGATAAGCAATTTTAACACTATGTCCCCGCTGATGCATTTGATCGGCAAGGTCACAAACCACTCGCTCTGCGCCACCCTGTCCTAAACCTGTAATCACATATAAAATTTTCATCAAAACCTACACAATTTCAAGCCAAAGATTTAATAAATTTTTCACATTAAATTTATTAGCATTCAAATATGCATTGTATGAATATTCAGTATAATTATCTTTTGATAAAGACATCATTTTAGACAGACTCTTACTCAATGCATCAATATCTTCATTTGGTATTAAATAACCATTTTTTTCATGTTGAATTAGATCAGAAGGACCACAATCACATTCGAAACTTACTACAGGCAAACCAAAAGCCTGTGCTTCTAAAATTACCATACCAAATCCCTCATAACGAGAACTTAAGCAAAATATTGAAGCTTTTTTATAAAATTTCTCTATATTTTTTGTAGCAGGAATTAATTCAATACTTGAGTCGACATTCAGATTTTTAGCAAGTAATTCTAGGCTTTCTTTGTCTTCACCGCTTCCAATTATTTTTAATATCCATTCACTATGCTGATTTGATATTTTAGCCCAAGCTTTTATAAGTAAATCGAAACCTTTCTGCTCAGTTAATCGACCTGCAGCAACTATAACTTTTTCTCGTATTAAATATGGGTCAATATTAGTATTCTCATAAGGGTTAGGGTTTGGAATTATCACTAGCTTTGACTTTATTTTATTTTTCTTAATTCCCTCCAACCATAGCTCTTTATCTCTACTAGTTAGAACAACTATCTTATCACAATATTTAGCAGCTAAAATCCTTCCCCAATTTCTATATTTAATTCCTAGATTTACATTAAAATTAAAATGTTCCCAGCATATATGTTTTATATTCAGACCAAATAAAGCTGGTACTGTGAAAATACAGGAAATAGAATCGACTACAATCAGAGTATCAATTTCAAATTCCTGTACAAATTTTCGTATTTTCCATACTGTGCTTAAAAAATTAGATTTAAAAGACATCTTTTTATCATAGAGAGAATATGTAGATATAGAGGGATTTAAATCAAAGAAAGGTTTTTTTCCATCGACTAAACTCAATATAGATATATTAAAGTTTCTTTCTGAAAGAGCATTTCCGACTAGAGTTGTTACTCTCTCAGTTCCTCCAGAATTGTTCAAATTACCCAATAAAAAACATATATTTTTCATATCAACCTCACTTTGAATTTATATTTTCTATCTTATGAATTATACTAGAGACTAAATTTTCAAAATAGTCATCACTCCATTTTTCAGGTTGATTGATAAGTAATTTTCCAGGGTAAGTGTAACGATAGTATGCTAATATATATTTTTTAACATCAATATCAGAAGCTAAAACAAAATTACTTATACACTGTCTTAAATTATAAAAGTTTTCAACTTTAAAAACATTAGGAAATCTTTCATAAAATACATTTCCTAATAGAAAAACAGGTTTCCCCAATATAATTGCTTCATATCCTACAGTGCTATTTACAGTAATAACACCCTGTGATTTTTTAATAAGACTTTTCACATTATAATTAAAATCAATTAATCTAACCCCAGGTAATGCTTTTATTTTTATATAAAATTCTTCATTTTGTACACCTCTTGCACTGACATGATCTTTAACATACAAATAAGTACCAATAGGCAAATTATTATGAATATTTAATATATTATTAAACTCATTCGTATAATTTGAGGCTAAAACTGAAGTTGAAGACTCAGGGTGATAATGAGTAGGATAAATAAAAAATTTTTCACCGTTTTGTATATGTTTTTCAAGCTCTACATTTGAAATATAATACTTTTTAGTAGAGTTTTCGTTTTTCCTTTTTTGAAAATTTAGTAGAAACATTGCAATAAGACTTTTTATAGGATGCCCAGTTTGATAATCAAAATAATAATCAGTTATCATAAATGCTTTTAAATAAACATATAATGTTTTTATCTTTTTAAATTTAAAGATTGAATTTAAAGTTATTTTACTATTTAGAATATTATTTTTCATGTAATCGGGCTGAATACTTAAAATAGATGAAAGATAATAATTATACCACTCTTCCTCTTCTTTATCATATTGATTAATAATTAAACTTTCAATGAAATTTAATTCATCTTTATATATTGAAGTTTGTATTTCATATCTATTAGGAATTCGTGAGCCCATTAAACCTAAATATATCTTTCCTGATTGTATAATTTTTTTATAAGCCATATAGGCAAATGAATTTGAGACATTCTCATATAAGACTATATCTATTTTTTTAGTATCAATTATTTCTTGAAAAAAGCTATCTAAACCTTTAACTACTTGTAACCAATAATCTGAATTATTTTCTAAATTGTAGTTATGAAAAAAGAATCTATCAAAGTCAGAATAAAAAACATCACCCCAAGTTTCATTTATATTATTTTTTTTTAATTTAATTTCTTCTAAATTAATAGACATATAATCATCGAAGAAAAAAGATTTTTTTGATTTATCTATATAATCTAATGGCTCAATAATAGATGATTTTTTAGCATTCACAGCAAAATAAACAGAATGTCCTTGCGCTTCAATTTTTTTCGCAATCTCAGCGAAAAAATATTTATACTTTGGAGCACCATTAATTAAAACAAGAAAGTTCATGATCACCTAAAACTACAAAATTTATAACAAAAAATAGATTTAATAACAAATAATAACAAATAAAAAATTAAAACTGCAATAGGGACAATATATCCATTGTGAAAAATTTTAGTAAATATATATAAAATCAACATAAACAAAAAAAACAATAAAATATGCACCCAATAAATAACCTTATCTTTGCTTTGAGAATACAAAATATAATGAGGAATATTTGAAATACAGAAAAAAATATTTGCAATTAAAATTATTATCAACATTGGCATATATGTATAATAATTTTCCAGCTCTAAAAATATTACAAGAAAATCTGTTATAAAGTATAATAATAATCCTGAAAAAAATGAAAGAAAAACTATTTGCAAAGAAAATTTTTTAATTTGTTTATTATATTTTAATATTTCTTTATTATTAAATAGCTTAATCAGTTTTGGATATGTATAAGATATAATTAGAGAATCGACTATTGTACCTATAACCGTTGCAAATGTACCAAAAAACGCATAAGCAGCTAAATAATCAATTGAAAAATATGTCTTTAACCAAAAACGATCAAAGGTAAAAACTCCCCGCAAAGCTAAAGTACCAATAAGAAGAGGAATTGATACTATAATTCCCGTATAAATCCATTTTTTATTAATATCTATATTCCAACCTTGAATATTATATTGAAGAAGTCTACGAACAGAAAATAATAATGCAATAAATCCAAATACCACCCAATAAATGATTATATTATTAATATTATTTGAAATAAAACCCATATGCATCATAAAAATAACTATAGGAGCCCACACTGCATACCTAATAAAATTCACAATCGAACTATAAAATACATCTCCATTCATAATCATTATTCTATTTATTTCTTGGTTTAAATGCTCAACAACAAGCAATAAAATAAAATAACATAAAAATTCTTTTTGTACCAAATTTATTTTATATAAATAAAAGATAATCAAAAAACACAATAAATAGGTAAATATAAAAATAATACTGATATTTTTTATATACGCCCCCCATATACTTGGACTACTTTTCACAAACTCACGTGTATAATAAGTATAAAAATCTAATCCTAAAATATAAACCAAATAGCTTAATGTAACAGTAATTAAACCATATGTTGCCATATCTTCCGGTAATAATGATTTAGCAATATAAAAAATTAATATCGATCTAAATCCTATCGTACTAACTCTTAGGATTAAATTATAAAATCGCTCCATAATAATTAATTAATATTTTCCCAACTAACTGCCGTATTTTTCTTTACATCTTGCACTAAGGTTTTACCCAAAATATCTTCATAAAACTTAGGCGCTAAACCAAAACCTGGGCGTACGCTGCGTATACAGGTTTCATCAATAACATCACCTGCTTTCATATCTTTCACAAAATAAAGTGAACGTCTAAATTGTGCATTGCCTTGCTCACTAGATTTACGACCATAATCTACCTGACCCAAAGCCTGCCATGCAGTTTTGGCACCATTACACAATTGTTTCAAATCTTCAGGTTCTAATGAAAAACTATCATCAGGTCCACCACCATTGCGATCTAAAGTAAAATGCTTTTCTATAATAGAAGCACCCAATACAACGGAGGCAATAGCAGTTGTATTATCTAAAGTATGATCAGACAAACCAACAGGAATATTAAAACTTGAAGCCATATCCTGAATCGTTCTTAAATTATAATCTTCCGCTGGCGCAGGATAACCACTTACACAATGTAAAATTGCCAACTCTTTACATCCACCATCATAGGCGGCTTGTACTGCTTCTGCAATTTCTTCTTTATCTGCCATACCTGTAGAAATAATCATTGGCTTACCTGTAGCAGCCACATATTTAATTAAAGGCAAATCTACAGCTTCAAAAGAAGCAATTTTATATGCAGGAGCATTTAAGTCTTCCAGTAAATCTACCGCTGTTCGGTCAAAAGGAGAACTAAAAATAGTAATATCTAGGTCACGAGCATAATCAAACAAAGGCTTATGCCACTCCCAAGGCATATGTGCCTTTTGATAAAGCTCATATAATGACTGACCATCCCATAGCCCTCCACGAATCATGAATTCTTCATTTTTACTATTTAGGGTAATAGTGTCTGCCTTATAGGTTTGTAACTTAATAGCATCTGCACCACAGATTTTTGCCTGTTCTATAATTTTTAAGGCTGTTTCTAAACGACCATTATGATTGGCGGACAATTCAGCAATAATATAAGGAGGAAAATCAGTTCCAATTTTTCTATTATTAATTTTCATTTTTTAAAGCCTCATTACTTAGTAAAAACTCAGACTCACACCAAATAACTAATTTCTCATTTTGAAAAATACTATATTCAATAATGACAAAACGACCAATTTGAGTTTTTAATTTCGCTCGTCCTTCAAGCTCTAAACCTGGATAAACAGGCAGTTTATAATCTACTTTTTGAGATAAATAAATAGCATTTTGTGCAGGAAACTCCATAGCTGCAATTTTTGAAATTTCAGCTAAAATTAAAGCTCCGTGCACAATTCTTCCTGAAAAACCTAGTGCTACTGCATGCTCATTACTTAAATGTACTCCATTCTTATCACCTGAAAGTTCAGCAAACTTATCTATCTTATTCCCTGAAACTTCAAAGTTCCAATTATAATTTTTTTCTATCAAATACTTATCATTATTTTTCGTTTTCAAGTAGTCACTTTTAAATAAGGATAACTGATAAATATCATAATATTTACCATCTCTTAAGTAATCTTGTCTTTTCACCCCTTCAACCTTAAATCCAAACTTGCGATGAAAGCTAATAACCGTAGTATTAAACTCTAAAACCTCACAATAAAGTTTATTTAAATCTAATTTATTAAAAGCATAATCTAAGGCGAGTTGCTCCATTTCAGAGCCTATACCTCTAACAGTAGTATCACCTGAGTAAAATGCCCAAGTCGCTTTTTTATTTTTTTTATCAATTTCAGAAAAAGACAACACTCCTAATGGTTTTTGATTTTGCTCATAAATAAAATATTGACAGCTATCACTTTTAAGAATTGAGGCAAACCATTTCATATGAGTATCTAAATCAATCACCTCGTGGTTATACATGTTTAATCGTACTGAATCTTGATTTCGCCACTTCAAAATCATTTCTGCATCAGCAAGCTGAATTGAACGGATATTTCCTTTAAACATTTGCCACCTCTAAAATCATCTCAACCACACGTTGTGTGCCTTTACCATCTATCAAGCTCATTATTGCTGTTTTTCTATGACTATATTTTGCATCTGTTAAATCTAGATTTTGTAATTGTTTTAAAATATCATCTGTTGTTAAAGAATTAACATTACCAAGATTATCAATCAAATTCATTTTAGTCAGATAGTTTAAAAGTGGTGTCTGATTCTCAGCCATTTCTATCAACCCTGAATTCAGCCCCAAACAAAATCTCTCCCAAACCGTTGAACCACATGCACCAATAGCATATTGACTCTGAGACATAAGATTCGCAATATTTACTGTTGTTTCCACAATCTTGACTTTTGAGTATGAAATAGCTTTTCGTAACTCTAAAAATTGATGCGCCTCTAACTTTCCAGTAACAATAAAAAAAGATTGTTGTTGAAAAATATTGATTGCTTCAATAACTTTAGATAATAGAAAGTAATTTCCTACTCCTCCAAAATTAATTAAGAAATATGCTTCAGCAGTAGGTGTTCGCTTTAGTATCTTTTTTCTTAATGCTGAAAACTCATCTCTTAATAATATAAAAGATGGTCCCAATAACTTTTTTGTTGCAACTGGAACTAAATGATCATATCGTTGTTCATATAAAGGCAGATAGTTTTGATCAATCAAAATATCACAATCATGCTGACGATCTGCCAAATCATCAATAACCATTACTTTTTTGCAATATGGACGCAATACTTTTTCCCAGCGTGCATCCAAAGCATAGTGATCAACAATCAACCAATCAGGCTTTAATACTTCTAGAATAGGAATACATAAACTCGTATCTGCCTTTTGCGTTGCACCTAGCCAAGAAGCATGTGCAAGATCAATCGTTTGGTTTTGCAACTTATCTTCTTGAGATAAATCCATATAAGGCAATGCATCAACATGATAGCCTCGCTGGGTGATTAGACCAATTAAATTACCAGGATGCTCACGGCAAATAAAATAGCATTCCACCCCCTGATTCTTTAAAGCATCGGCTAAAGTCAAACACCGCATTACATGCCCTGTACCCATTTGAATAGAGGCATCTACTCGAAAGACAATTCTCATTGCTGTATTGCTTTGAATAACCATTCAGCGCGGTCCCAGTCTTCTTGTGTATCTATATCTTGTACTCTAAAACGCGGTAACTCTACAACACTAGATTGAGAGGCAAAAATCATAGCTTTATTTAACCAAGCTTCTGCAGTACCCCAATAGAACTGCCCCGCATCATGCCAAGCTTCTTCTAAATCTTGAGAGCGGACATTAAAATATTGTGGTGAAAACATTTCTACTGTGTCATGTGTATTCAGTTTTATTGCACGTTGAATCGGGAATGGGTAAGTTGTTGCACTAAACACATAATTTAAATTGTTATTATTTTTAATCTTTTCAAGGCCATACAACAAGTCTGCTTTAGTTACAAACGGAGCAGTCGCATATAAGCAGCAAATATAATCTGGCAAAACTTGATTTATCTTGCCAAATTCCTCTACTGCATGTGACATCACATCTGCAGTGGTTGCAAAATCATCAGATAAATGTGCAGGTCTTAAAAAAGGCACCTTCGCACCATAAGTTTGCGCAACTGCCGCAATTTCCTCATCGTCTGTAGATACCCAAACCTCATCAAAACAACCACTCTCTATAGCTGCTTGAACTGACCAAGCAATCATAGGTTGGCCATGAAATATTTTTATATTTTTACGAGGTATTCTTTTACTTCCACCACGTGCAGGAATCACGGCTAACTGCATAGTTATACCAAAACCTCTTTCAGTGACTCATACACATATTGAATCTGATCATCTGTCAAATCAGGGTACATTGGTAAGCTAATCGCTGAATCATAATAAGCTTCAGCTACAGGAAAATCTCCCGGTTTAAAACCTAGATTTTCATAGTAGGGCTGCCTATGCACAGGAATATAGTGAACATTTACACCAATACCTTTGGCACGCAATGCTTCAAAAACTTGTTTACGTGATGCTTTAAGCTCACCCAATTTCAGACGAATCACATATAAGTGCAAGCCCGAATAACTCTCAGGAATCTGGTACGGTAAAATGACCGGCAGATCTTTCAAAATTTCATTATATTTATTTGAAATTGCATGACGTTTTTCCACAAATTGAGTTAAGCGACACATTTGAGAAACGCCCAAAGCTGCCTGCAACTCTGTCATACGATAATTAAAGCCTAATTCTACCTGCTGATAATACCACGACCCTTCAGTCTCTTTATTCATTAATGCCGTATTACGGGTAACCCCATGACTTCTAAGCAAGTCCATCTTCTGTGCCAAGGTTGCATTATTGGTTAATGCCATCCCACCTTCAGCAGTAGTCACAATCTTAACAGGATGAAAACTAAAAACTGTAATATCAGAATATTTACATGCACCTACATAGGCTGACTGATACTTTCCTCCAATTGCGTGAGATGCATCTTCAATAATATGAAATCCATATTCTTTTGACAGAGCATGAATTTTTTCCATATCGCATGACTGCCCACACAAATGTACAGGTATCAATATTTTAGGTAATTTATTTTCCAACTTAGCCTGTACGAGTTTTTTTTGTAGTGCATCTACAGACAAATTATAAGTTTGCGGATCAATATCTACAAAATCGACGTCTGCACCGCAATAAAGAGCGCAATTCGCAGAAGCCACAAAAGTAATAGGAGATGTCCACAATACATCTCCTTTTTGCAATCCCAATGCCAAGCAAGCAATATGCAAAGCAGAAGTTGCACTATTCACCGCCAATGCATATTCTGCCCCAATGTGTTCTGCAACAGTTTTTTCAAATAAAGGAACTTGTGGGCCTTGTGTAAGAAAATCTGACTGAAGCACTTGAATAACAGCATCAATATCTTGCTGATTAATATTTTGCTTGCCATATGGGATAAACATATTAAATATTTCCTATTTTCTCACGGTTAGCGTCAATCCAAGCTTGCAATTCAGCATCGCTCATCCATTCGGTATTGTTATCACTTGCATATACAAAACCTTCTGGTACACGTTTACCATCTTTAATACGCGCTGGATCTGTTGCCCACTTATTAATTGTCGGTAAAATTTTAAAATGCTCTGGGTATTCATAAGTATAATAAGCGTCTTCAGCACTAATCATTTGTTCATGTAGTTTCTCGCCTGGACGAATACCAATAACTTCTTGTTTAGCTTCAGGTGCAACCACACGAGCCAAATCTGTCATTTTCATAGATGGGATTTTTTTAACGTAAATTTCACCACCAATCATGTCTTCAAATGCATGCCAGACTAGCTCAACTCCGTCCTCTAAAGAAATCATAAAGCGCGTCATACGCTCATCGGTAATAGGTAATACACCGCTATCTTTAATAGACAAAAAGAATGGAATTACTGAGCCACGCGAACCCATCACGTTCCCATAACGCACAACAGAAAACTTAGTGCCATGTTCGCCAGAATAGGAGTTACCTGCTACAAACAATTTATCTGATGCAAGCTTTGTCGCACCATACAAGTTAATTGGGCTGCTTGCTTTATCTGTTGAAAGTGCAACGACACCTTTTACCCCTTTATCAATACAGGCATCAATCAAGTTCATCGCACCATTAATATTTGTTTTCACACATTCAAATGGGTTGTATTCGGCCGTAGGTACAATTTTTGTGGCAGCCGCATGAACTACATAATCCACCCCATCTAAAGCACGGTACAAACGCTCTTTATCACGGACATCCCCAATAAAGAAACGGACTCGATCATCACCTTGAAATTTCTTAGCCATCTCCCATTGTTTCATTTCATCACGTGAGAAAATAATAATTTTTTTAGGGTTATATTTCGCAAGTGTCATCGGGACAAAAGTGTTACCAAATGAACCTGTACCACCCGTTACTAATATCGTTGAACCTTCTAGCATTTTTTCCTCTGAAAAACTTTAATCTAAAATTGAATAAGTCTGATTTTTTGACACTTAAATTAAGGAATAGTTTATATTTCTCTCAACCTCACCTCAGTATATCTCTATAATATACACCTCAAACTATGATGAAATCTTTCGGCGGAAATGTTAGCAGAAAATCATGAATGTTCTGTTATGATTTTTAGCCAAAAAATCTAAAATGCTTCCTTTTGTGTCAGTTTTTTGCAAATCATCTTTCTATAATTTTGCAGTCCCTCACAATTTAGATACTTTTTGCCTCATTTTTATGGCTGTGCTTGCGTATACTTTCGCAATCTACTTACAATTTGTTATATACCCTTAAAATAACTTCGGTAAACTATTTTTTATTTTTTATGATTTTAGAAAAATCGAGAACGGGAATACGTGTGAGACAATTTAAATCTATAATTCTACTGTCTTTTCTGGTGACAGCAAGCGGGTGCGCGGTCACCTCCGGCTTACAGACCTATGACTTACCGACAGAAGGTGTCTATCAAACAGACTTGGGAACGTCGGTAAATGTAGTCCGACTTACTCAAGATACTGTACTCGGTTTGCAACCGGCCGTACAAAATATTCAGCAAGATTATGCCCACCTGTTTACCCAGTCACACCGCAACTATAGCCTCAGTCCAGGGGATATTCTGTCCATCTATTTATGGGCCTATCCTGAAATCACACCTGTTTCCACGAGTGTGAGTAGCGTTGAATCTGCACGCGCAAATGGTTATCAAATTGACCAAAGTGGTTATATTCAATTCCCGATTATTGGCCGTTATAAAGCTGCGGGCAAATCTTTAAGTCAGGTGAATCGTGAGCTGCGCAGTCAGCTGTCCCGTTATTTAAAAACACCAGATGTAGTAGCGCGGGTTCTGTCTTATCAGGGCCAGCGTTACTCAGTACAGGGCAATGTAATGAAAGGCGGCCAGTACTATTTAAGTGACCAGCCGACCAGTGTCTATACCGCTTTAGGCCTGGCCGGTGGTGTCAATGCCCAGCAAGGCAATAATGCCTCTATTACCTTGGTGCGTCAGGGACAGACCTATCATTTAAACAGTATTGAGCTGGAACAAGCTGGTTTCTCTTTACATAATCTGCTGATTCAACCCAATGACACCCTATATGTGAACAGCCGCGAAAACCAAAAGGTCTATGTGATGGGTGAGTCGGGTAAAAATCAGTCCTTGCCAATGCGTGATCAGGGCATGAGCCTGAGTGATGTACTTGGGGAAAGTCTAGGCTTGAATCCGCTATCCGCCAGCCGTAGTAAAATTTATGTACTACGTAGCCAGCCAAGTGGTGCACAAACCGAAGTCTATCATCTGGACTTAACCAGTATTGCCGATTTTGGTCTGGCCAATCAGTTTAAAATGCGCAGTAATGATATTGTCTATGTCGATGCATCGGGCCTTGCGCGCTGGCAACGTGTAATTAATCAGATTGTTCCTTTTTCTGGCCTTATTAATACGGCCAATAATCTGAGCAATTAATATGAAAATTCAAAATATCCTTGTGGTCTGTATTGGCAATATTTGTCGTAGCCCCATGGCGGAATACTTTTTAAAACAGGAGTTTCCGCATTTACAGATTGAATCTGCCGGTATTTCCGGGCTGGTCGGTCATGCAGCCGATGATAAAGCCAGCCTGTGCATGCAGCGTCTCGGGATTGATATGAGCCCGCATGTGGCCCGCAAGCTGAATGCCGAGCTGGTCAAGAAAGCCGACCTGATTTTAGTGATGAGTCAGAACCAGCAAAAACATGTGGAACAGACCTGGCCCTTTGCCAAAGGTAAAACCTTTAGGCTCGGGCACTGGCAGGCAAAAAATGTGGCTGATCCCTACCAGCATGATCAGGCAGTATTTGATGACACCTGCCAGCTGATTCAGGCCTGCATTGCAGACTGGAAAAAATATATTTAACTTTCGAACAAAAGACTATGAGCCAAAATACCAATACAGAAGATACCATTGACCTGAAGGAATTGTTTTTCTCCTTAATTGCCCAGTGGAAACTGATTGCTCTCTGTGTCATTTTAAGTTTGGTCTGTGCCTTACTTTATTTAAGAACCACACCAGACACCTATCAGGTTGATGCGCTGGTTCAGGTCGAAGAAAATAAAGGGGCATCTGCCGCCTTATTGGGCGATTTGTCCAATATGATTGAGCAGAAATCACCGGCTCAGGCCGAAATTGAGATTCTGAAATCGCGTCTGGTACTCGGTACCGTCATTGATCGCCTAAATTTAAATATTCGCATTCACGGTACAGAAGACAGTTTCTGGAGCCGCTTACTGAATAAGCACGAGTATGACAGTGAATATTCGGGCAAATCGGTGCTGTTTAAAGACAACCAGAAAAGCTTTGATGTACGCAGCTTTGAGATTCCAGATTACTATCGTGATAAAAGTCTGCTGCTTAGTTTTGCAGAAGGTCAATACCGTTTAACTGATTCAGCCACAGAACAGGTGGTCTTTTCTGCCCCACTGAACCAGACCAGCCAGTTACAGTCTGAATATGGCCTATGGAAAGTCGGTATTTATAGTCAGGACAGCTTTGATAGCACTTACCTGATCCAAAAGCAAAGCCTGCCTGCAGCCGTTCGCAGCTTGCTCGCTGACTATTCGGTGGCCGAAAAAGGCAAAATGACCGGTGTGCTAGGCCTCAACTACCAGGGTACTGACAAGCAGCATATTACCCAGGTGCTCAATGCCATTTTAGCGGCCTATAGTCAACAGAATATTGAACGTCGCTCGGCTGAAACCGCACAAACCTTAAAATTCCTGGAAGATCAGCTACCTGAACTAAAACAGCAACTCGATGTCGCTGAACGTGAATTTAACCGTTTCCGCCAGCAGTACAATACGGTCGATGTCACCAAGGAATCAGAGCTGTATCTGACCCAAAGCGTGACCCTGGAAACCCAAAAGGCCGAGCTGGAACAGAAAGTGGCTGAAGCCTCAGCTAAATATACGGCCGAACACCCAATCATGCAGCAAATGAATGCGCAATTAACAGCCATTAATAAAAAGATTAATGAGCTAGATGGAACATTAAGACGCTTACCAGAATTGCAACGCCAGTACCTGCAACTGTTCCGCGAAGTAGAAGTCAAACAGCAGCTATATACCGGCCTGCTTAATTCTTATCAGCAGTTGCGTATTGCCAAAGCCGGTGAAATTGGCAATGTGCGTATTGTCGATACCGCGGTGGAACCGATTGAACCGATTAAGCCAAAGAAATTACAGATTCTCATTTTATCGATTTTCCTGGGTGGTTTCCTCGGCACACTGCTGGCCTTATTACGTAATATGCTGCGTAGTGGCGTTAAGGATTCTACCCAAATTGAAAATGAGCTGGACTTGCCGGTGTATGCCACTGTGCCGCGTTCGCCTGTACAGGAAAGCCGGATTAAACTGCTGAAGAAGAAAAAGAATATTCCAATTCTGGCGGTCAAGCATAGTGATGATATTGCCATTGAAAGCCTACGCAGCATGCGTACTGCCATTCATTTTGCCTTAAGCAGTGCCAAGAACAATATTATTATGGTTTCTGGTCCTGCACCGGAAGTCGGTAAATCCTTTATTTCAACCAACCTGGCCACCATTCTGGCGCAAAGCCAGAAACGGGTACTAATTATTGATGCGGACTTGCGCCGCGGTTATTTGCATAAATACTTTAACCATGCAAACCAACCGGGTCTGGCAGACTACTTAAATGGTCAGACTGAGTTAAGTCAGGTCATTAAAGCTACAGAGGTGTCCGGTCTGGATGTGATTGCCCGTGGTAAGAGTCCGGCCAACCCGTCTGAACTGCTGAGTACTACACAATTTGCGGCGATGCTGAGTCAACTGTCAGAACAGTATGATCATATCGTGATTGATACTCCACCAATTCTGGCCGTCACAGACGGGATTATTATTTCCCAGCATGCCGGGGTGAATCTGGTGATTGCACGCTATGCCAAGACACAAATGAAAGAGCTGGAATTGACCATTAACCGTTTTGAACAGGCGGGTGTGAAAGTCAATGGTATTATCCTGAATGATATTCAGCGCTCCAGTGCAGGTTATGGTTATGGCTATAACTATTCCTATGCCTATAAAGCCAACAAGGATAATGACTAATTTTGCAGTGACCAATTGCTTTAAAAATCTCGCTACGGCGGGATTTTTAATCTTCCCAGATTACAACTCTACTCAACAGTTTGCATTGAAAAAATAAACTCGCCGCCTATGGTGTGGAGAGCAAAAAACTCCTGAGAATCAAAAATGCGTCTATCAAAAATATTGCTTGCAACCCTTGTCCTCAACTCATCCCTGACTTTTGCTCAAGGGATTGTGCTGAATGACCAGAACCTGCGTACCGACCTGAATTGGCTGAATCAGCAAGGGGTGATTCAGATTAGCACCTCCACTTGGCCCATGAGTGGCGATGAAATTCAGCGCGCCCTGTCTCAGGCGAAAATCAGCACTCCTGTCCAGCAAAAAGTGGTGGATGCAGTCCTCACCTATTTAAATGCCGATAATCAGCTTCTGAAAGCTGCGCTGTTTGCAGAAACTGATCACAAGTATCTGCCTCAAGCCTTCGGTGATCAGGAAAAATCACAATATCAGGCCGGTCTGGAAATGAATGCTGGCGGCAGCCAATGGGATGCCCGGTTACGAGTCAATGCTGAAAAAGACCCGCAGATTGATCATGATCAGGATGTGAATGTTGAAGGCTCTTATATTGCCGGGAAACTCTGGAATCAGTGGCTGATTGCCGGCCAGATTCCGACCTATTGGGGACCAGGTCATGAGGGGAGTCTGATTCGTGGCGATGCCAGCCGCCCAGTCTATGGCATTACGGCGCAGCGGGCAGAACAGACTGCTTTTAGCAGCAAATGGCTGTCCTGGATTGGGCCATGGCAATATCAGGCCTTTGCCGGTCAACTGGACCATTATGATGCGGTCCCGGATGCCAAACTGATTGACCTGCGTGTTACTGCTCAACCGCTTCCCTATCTGGAACTGGGGGCTTCACGCGCCATTCAGTGGGGCGGTGAAGGACGTCCGGAAAACTTAGATTCTTTATGGGATGCAATCATTGGTAAAGATAATGTCTATGGGGATACAGTCAATCCATCCAACCAGATTGCCGGTTTTGATGCACGGTTAAGCTTACAACCACTGGTGCAAGTACCAATGGATATCTATGCGCAATATGTCGGTGAAGACGAAGCAGGCGGCTTACCGGCCAAAAAAATGTATTTAGCTGGAGTCGATTATTCTTCTAGTTATAATAATATGCCTTTCCAGCTGTATACTGAATGGACAGATACCCGTAGTAATGGTAGTGCTGATGGTATTTCATACAACCACCATGTTTATACCGATGGTTTTTACCAGCATGGTTACCCATTAGCACATGCGATAGGTGGTGATGGTCAAATGATTTCAGTAGGCGGTGATATTCGTTTCGATCGCCTGAACCGCGTTAATGCTCGAGTGCTGTTTGCCAAGTTGAATGAATCCAACCGAACTACTAATTTAGCTTTTCCAATCCAAGATGAATTAAAAGCTATTGATGTGAGCTGGACCCATTATTTACGCCCCGATATTCCCCTGAAATTAAATAGCTGGATCAGTGATTCAGACCTACGTGGTAATGATGGTGATGCATCGATTGGGATTGAATTTCCTTTAGAAAAAAGCTTGTTTTCCTACTAAGCTCTTTGCAAAATATAATTTCGGTTGAGGCAGTCATTGATCCTAGACATTCTCCAACAATGATTAAGTTCTGAAAAATAAAAAAACCAGCTATTGCTGGTTTTTTTTATCTCTTTAAACTTCAACACAACTGCGATGTCCGCTTGCTAAAAAACCACCCATTCTACAAGATTTCTCAAAATTTTCTGCTAAGATGGAATGAACCTCAACGATAACATTAGATTGGAATAATACATGAGTAAGGCCTTACCGATTGCTGTCGCTGTTCTTTTAGGCGGTGCCGCGCTAGTACCTGTTTACTATGCAACTCAAAACCCTGCTACTCAAACTACAAAAGCATCTAAAGATGCCTCTGCTGTCTCTAAAATCAGCTATGCACTCGGTTATGAAGTGGCTCATCAGACTCCTCCTGAGCTGGACATTAACAGTTTTGTGACCGGTGTACGTGAAGGACATGCACGTTCTGCACCTGCCTATACGGAAGAAGAATTACAGGCAGCTTATGAGCAGTTCCAGAAAGAAATGCAACAAAAGCAGCTTGATAGTGCAAAACAAGCTCAAGCTTCAAGTGATACTTTCCTGACTGAAAATGCGAAAAAAGCAGGCATTAAAACAACCGCTTCCGGCTTGCAGTACCAAGTTACTAAAGAAGGTACAGGTAAACAGCCAAAAGCCTCTTCAATTGTGAAAGTACATTACACTGGTAAACTGGTAGATGGCACTGTATTTGATAGTTCAGTAGAACGCGGTGAACCGATTGAGTTTCCATTAAATCAAGTCATTCCAGGCTGGACTGAAGGTCTGCAGCTGATGAAAGAAGGCGGTAAGGCAACTCTATATATTCCGTCAAATCTGGGTTATGGTGAACAGGGTGTCCCTGGTACGATTCCTCCGCATAGCACTTTGATTTTTGATGTGGAATTAATCGAAGTAAAATAATACAAATAGGGAGAGCGATCAGCTCTCCTTTATTTTTGAGAATTGATAATGAAAATACAAATCAGTTTAATGGTTTTGCTGCTCAGTTCAGGCAGCCTTTTTGCTAAAGAGATCAATAATATAAGTAGTGAAGCTGAGAAGATTGGCTACAGCTTTGGTTATCTGATGGGTCGTAGTAATGCTGACACTTTAAAGGATCTTGATTTAGATGCATTTAGCCAGGGCTTAAAGACAGCCGCTGCTGGACAACAATCCAGTTTAAGCGATGAAGAAATGACCCAAGTGCTGACTCAGTATAAACGTCAAAGTGATGCCAAAGAACTGATTGTGCTGAAGCAGAAAGCTGAAGAAAATGCCAAAGCTGGTAAAGCATTCTTGCAGGAAAATGCCAAAAAGCCCGGCATTAAAACCACCAAATCTGGTCTGCAATACCTGGTGCTGAAAGAAGGTAAAGGGAAATCACCAAGCGCTAACAGTAATGTCCGTGTCCATTATGAAGGTCGCCTGATTGATGGTACCGTTTTTGACAGTTCGATTGCCCGCCAGCAGCCAGTCGATTTCCGTACCACCCAAGTGATTACTGGCTGGACAGAAGGCTTACAGCTCATGAAAGTCGGTGCCAAGTACCGCTTCTTTATCCCTGCTGATCTGGCCTATGGACAGATTGGTTCGGGAGATATCATTGAACCAAATAGTACCCTGATTTTTGATATCGAATTACTGGAAATTATTAAATAAAAATTCCTTTAATTGTAAAAACTAAAAAGAGAGGCAAATTATTTATCTCTCTTTTTTTGTACTGATGAGAAACGAATTAGTTGGAGCTTTTCATGTATATTCATAGCAGGGTGGTGTTTCAAAAAGTA
>NZ_DCRI01000048.1:0-27983 GCF_002324975.1 Acinetobacter sp. UBA1496
TTGCTGTAGAAGCATGTTTAGTTCGTCTGATCACAGATACGTTATAAAGTAGTTTGAGACTTTTTTAAATCCCTCAATGCGTAAGTCCTAGCAATATAAAAACGGGTAAAATTTATGCATTTTACCCGTTAAGTTTATGATTAAAAATATATTTAATCAGCTATATAGTGATTTACATCCCTGATTGAGATGGGGTTTGAGGCTGAGTTTGCATTTGCGGTTGAGACTGCATATCTTGTTACATCCGTGGCTGAGACTGCATTTGTGACCGTGGACGTGGAGGGGTAAAGCCTAATGCACATTTACCATTGATCTGAGTGCCATTAATGGTTGCAGAAGTTTCGCCGCCTGAACTACAAGATGTATAAAGTTCGGGTTCATCGCCTTTGATATTGGTTGATGATGAAGGGAAGAACTGTTGCTGACAGGTACCATTCCAGATAATACCGCGGTAAGCAAAACTTACAGGAGCACCCTCTGATTTACCTTTACAAACTTGCTGGTATTTTTGGGCATTATAAACCTTCTCGACTTTATCATTTGCTGAGGCTGCAAATGGAGCGAAACATAGACCGCAGAGCGCTGTTGCTAGGAAAATATTCTTATTCATCATGTATACCTTTGTTTGTAATGTGACCACTTTATAGATTAAAAACTAATCAATATTAAACAATATGAGTCGGGTAACTTTTTGAGTTTAGATGTTTAATTTATATAGTAAGTCTGCAAAGTTTAATTACATTGCTTTATTGGCTGGCAGGGTAAATTCCGAAGGATAAATTCAAGTGATTTTGTCAACTTTGGAAGGAAGTTTGCTATAATGCTCAGCTATCCTTTTTCTATCTCTCTATTTACCACTATGCACTATCCTAAAGTATACGATGTCATTGTTATCGGTGGCGGTCACGCAGGTACGGAAGCAGCACTGGCTGCAGCACGTATGGGTCGACAGACATTGCTCTTAACTCATAACATTGAGACTTTAGGGCAGATGAGCTGTAACCCGGCCATTGGCGGGATCGGTAAATCACATTTAGTGCGTGAAATTGATGCCTTGGGCGGTGCGATGGCACTGGCTGCCGATAAAGGTGGTATTCAATTCCGTATTCTGAATTCACGCAAAGGTGCAGCAGTTCGTGCAACTCGTGCGCAGGCTGACCGTGTACGTTATAAAGCGGCAATTCGTGAAACTCTGGAAAACCAGGCAAATCTGGACATCTTCCAGCAAGCGGCAGATGACCTGATTGTTGAAGGTGATACCGTTAAAGGTGTCGTGACCCAAATGGGTATTCGCTTTGATGCGAAAACTGTGGTGCTGACTGCGGGTACATTCTTGGGTGGTGTAATTCACATTGGTCTAAACAATGCTTCAGGTGGTCGTGCTGGTGATCCGCCGTCAATCTCTCTGGCGCACCGTTTACGTGAATTGAACTTGCCTGTTGGTCGTTTAAAAACGGGTACACCACCACGTATCGATGCGCGTTCAGTTGATTTCTCTGTAATGACTCCACAGCCGGGTGATTTCCCATCTCCGACCATGTCATTTATGGGTGATGTATCTATGCACCCTGAACAGGTGAATTGCTATATTACACATACCAATGAACGTACTCATGAGATCATTCGCGGCGGTTTAGACCGTTCACCAATGTACACTGGTGTGATTGAGGGTGTAGGTCCACGTTATTGCCCATCGATTGAAGATAAAATTCATAAATTCGCGGATAAAGACTCACACCAAGTATTCCTTGAGCCTGAAGGCCTGGATACACATGAGCTTTATCCAAACGGTATTTCAACTTCTTTACCATTTGATGTGCAGTTTGAACTGGTACGCTCAATCCGTGGTATGGAAAATGCACATATTCTTCGTCCGGGTTATGCGATTGAATACGATTACTTTAACCCGCAAGCGTTGAAATTCACTTTGGAAACCAAAGCGATCAATAATCTGTACTTTGCTGGTCAGATCAACGGTACAACAGGTTATGAAGAAGCGGGTGCTCAAGGTTTGCTTGCAGGTCTGAACGCGGCACGTCGCGCATGGGATCAGGAGCAATGGACACCAAAACGTGATGAAGCATACATGGGTGTACTGGTTGATGACCTGATTACTTTAGGTACTAAAGAACCGTACCGTATGTTCACATCACGTGCGGAATACCGGTTGATGCTGCGTGAAGACAATGCTGATCAACGTTTAACATCAATCGGTCGTGAAATGGGTCTGGTAGATGACGAACGTTGGGCAGCTTATTGTGAAAAAATGGAAGCTGTAGAGAAAGAAACAGGTCGTTTGCAACATCTTTGGGCTGCACCAAACAACCCAATGGGTAAAAAATTCGTAGAAATGACTGGTGCTGATCTTTCTAAAGAATGTTCTGCAATTGATCTGCTCAAGCGTCCAAACATCACCTTCGCTCAAATTGCAGAGCTCACAGGTTCTGAAGTTTCACCACAAGTGGGTGATCAGATTGAGATTGCAGTGAAATACGAAGGTTATATCAACCGTCAGCATCAAGACGTTGCGCAAATGAAACGTCTGGAAGAAACTCGTATTCCTACTGATTTTGATTACGATGTTGTTTCTGGTCTTTCTCGTGAAATTACCTTGAAGCTGAAAGATATTCGTCCTGAAACACTTGCTCAGGCAAGTCGCATTCCAGGTGTAACACCAGCAGCGGTTCAACTGGTGATGATCACTATTCGTAAAAATGCTCAAGCGAAAAAATCTGCTTAAGATCATGAAGTAATAGAAAACCCGCTAAGTGCGGGTTTTTTATTGTGGAATAGAACTGTTGTTTTAAAATCTACCTCTCCCTGATCCTCCCCTAAAAGGAGAGGGAAAGATCTGTTTATAATAATTAGATTTCATATTCAATCGTTTGTTAAAATAATGAAGGTCCTAATTTTAGATATTAAAGATGCCATATCAACTTGTAGAACTCGACATCCAAGCCACCGATCATATTGCCTGCCCACATTGCCACCAAGAGATTATTAACTGGCAAGAAGAACAGTATGTTCAACCCTGTGAACATACCTTATTTATTGCCATGGATATCGGTTTTGAATACATTACCGATGAATTTGAGCAAACTATGCGAAAGACAGTAGATGAGCTGCATGCCAATGATGACATCGTCAACATGTTCGAAGAAATTACCACAAGTACTTATCCGAATTATCTGATTTTAAAATCTGATTTGGGTGCAGCAGGTTGTTCGCGTTATATCGGTTTAACAGTGTAAGAATCTCATTACTATATATAAGCAATAAAAAAGCACCCTTGGGTGCTTTTTTAATTTCAGGCCTGGCCTTCGACTTCTTCTACTTCATCGTCATCCGCACTGTCCATACCGAGTTCTTTCAGCTTACGAGTGAGTGTATTACGTCCCCAACCTAATAGTTCGGCTGCATGACGCTTACGACCACGGGTTTGTTGTAGTGCAGCATTGATCAGAGTGCGTTCAAACATTGGTGTGGCCACATCTAACAGCTTCATTTCGCCGTTTTTCAGTTTCTGGATCGCCCATTGACCTAATAATTCATCCCAGTGATGCGGTGCAATTTGATTCAGGTTGGGAATTGGAGTGCCCGGATCCTGCTGCTGAATTGGAATTTGCTTCAATTCAGGTGGTAGATCTTCTGGATAAACTTCACGGCCTGTGATCATCACTGTGAGCCAGCGACAGGTATTTTCAAGCTGACGCACGTTCCCTTGCCAAGGCAGCTTTTGCATATATTCCTGAGTTTCAGGGCGCAAGATTTTAGGATTTACACCCAGTTCTTTACCTGCACGCGCGAGGAAATGCTGTGCCAGCATCGGAATATCTTCAGAGCGATGCGCCAGTTTAGGAATATGAATACGAATCACGTTTAGACGGTGATATAAGTCTTCACGGAAGCGACCATCATGTACTAGCTTTTCCAGATCCTGGTGGGTTGCAGCGACAATACGTACATCAACTTTAACCGGAATGTGACCACCAACGCGATAGAATTCACCATCAGCTAGGACACGTAACAAACGTGTTTGTGTTTCAAAAGGCATGTCGCCAATTTCATCCAGGAATAGCGTACCGCCGTTGGCCTGTTCAAAACGGCCTTGACGTTGCGTATTTGCACCGGTAAAAGCGCCTTTTTCATGACCAAACAATTCAGTCTCAATCAGGTCTTTTGGAATTGCAGCCATGTTTAGTGCAATAAATGGTTTATTACTACGAGGTGAATGGCGGTGTAGGGCATGCGCGACCAGTTCTTTACCTGTACCCGATTCACCATTAATCAGCACGGTAATATGTGATTGAGACAAACGACCAATCGCACGGAACACTTCCTGCATCGCAGGCGATTCACCAATGATCTCAGTTGACTGAATCGTTGGTGCAGATTTAGCAGATTCTTGCTGCTGTAATTTGGTGATATGCAAAATCGCACGATTAACCAGTGCCAATGCTTCATCAATATCAAATGGCTTTGGCAGGTATTCAAAAGCACCCGTTTGATAACTGGATACCGCCGATTCCAGATCTGAATGCGCCGTCATAATAATAACTGGCAGATCAGGATTGGTATTTTTTACTTTGCCTAAAAAGGTCAAACCATCAATACCCGGCATACGGATATCGGTAAGAATCACATCAGGTGCATCGACACCCAACTGATCAAGTGCTGACTGGGCTTCTTCAAAACTGGTGACGTCGAAACCTTCTTCTTTGAATGTTTTTTCTAGTACCCAACGCATGGCACGATCGTCATCAATCACCCATATTTTATTTCGCGACATGATCTGACTCCCAAGGTAAAAATAAGCTAAATACAGTTTTTCCTGGAACTGACTGGCATTCAATCATTCCGTTATGTTGATGCATAATATTTTGAGCAATGCTAAGACCTAGTCCGGTTCCTTTGGCACGGCTGGTCACCAGCGGGTAGAACACGGCTTCGATAATATCGTCTGGAACACCCGGACCATTATCTTCAATGTCAATTCGAACCACAGATCGGTGAATTACACCACTAATGGTATAAAGACGCTGAATCCGGGTTCTTAAATTAAGTTCCGGTTGATGCTCGATAAAGAAGTCTTTATTTTCTGTCATCGCCTGAACGGCATTCACGCAGATATTTAGCATGACCTGAATGAGCTGATCGCGATCTGCCAGAACTTCCGGCAGGGACAGGTCATAGTCCCGGGTAATTTTAATTTTCTTTTTAGTCTGATTTACAATCAGTGAACGGACACGTTCTAAAGGCTCATGCACATTGACCATTTCATAGCTTGGTAACTGGCGTGAACCGAGCATGCTATCTGCCAGATTTCTCAGGCGATCCACTTCACTAATAATAATGTCAGTGAACTCTTTATATTTTGGATCTTCAAGGCTACGTGCCAGAAGCTGTGTTGCACCGCGGATGCCACCGAGTGGATTCTTGATCTCATGTGCCACGCCACGAATCAACTGACGCGCGACCTGGTGCTGTTGAATATAGTTTTCTTCACGTGAGATTTTCAGCATACGGTCACGCTGATTCAGCTCGATCAGCAATAAAGGATGATTTGGCTTGCCCGCATTGAGCAGGGAAACCGTATAGTCCACATGAATGTCTTTAAAGTTGACGATGATCGTCGCCTCACGGCGAGTATAAGGTTGGCCAGTATGCAGCGTGTTATATAGAGATTCTTCAGTATTGAATTCATCTGTTGGCGCTTGCAGTATATTTAAGACCGGCGTGCCTGATGCGCGTAACAGGCTGACATCAAACATAGCCTCGCAGGCTGTATTTAAGTAATAAATATTCAGTTGGCTATCAACCAGCATAATGGCAGTGGTCAGGTTGTCCACCAAAAGGCGATAATCGATGGAATGAGGCTGATCCATTAGCGGTGGTTTTCCTGTATTAAAATGGCGCAATGGCATCTTCATAAAGCAAAATAACAATTTCAAAGTTCAGATTTGAGGCAAATTAAGCAAGATGCACGCCAACTTTAGAACTCTTGTTAAAATTTTGCTGAAAAATGCACGAAATCTGACGGGGATGCCCAATCAAACTCAGGTATAACGGATTAAATTGAGGCTGTAAACCTAAAATGATTCATTTTGGTGCATAAGCTTTTATATTGAATATTTTATGGCGTTATTTTAGTGCGTGATGCAAAGAGTGGCCATTTCAACTATTTTTATGATGCGAAAAGACATACAATACGCGCATTCTAGTGGAGCGCAGATTCATGAAGTCCCCCAAAGTCGGTTTTGTATCTTTAGGTTGTCCTAAGGCATTGGTAGATTCTGAACGAATTTTAACTCAGTTAAAGACTGAAGGTTATGATGTCGCATCGGATTATGACGGTGCTGATTTAGTAGTAGTAAATACCTGTGGTTTTATTGAATCTGCAGTACAAGAGTCTTTAGATGCTATCGGTGAAGCGATGAGCGCGAATGGTCGTGTCATCGTAACAGGTTGTCTAGGAAAAGACGAAGATAAAATTCGCCAAATGCACCCGAATGTCCTGAAAGTGACAGGTGCAGCGGCCTATGAAGAAGTGATGGATGCGGTACATGAATATGTCCCTGAACCGCCAAAACACAATCCATTTATTGATCTGGTGCCTGAGCAGGGTATCCGTTTAACCCCTAAACATTATGCATACCTGAAAATTTCGGAAGGCTGTAACCATCGTTGTACCTTCTGCATCATTCCAAGTATGCGTGGTGATCTGGTATCTCGTCCAGTCGGTTCTGTGCTTGAAGAAGCTGCAGCACTGAAACGTTCAGGTGTCAAAGAAGTACTCGTGATCTCCCAAGATACTTCTGCTTATGGCGTCGACACCAAATACAAACTGGATTTCTGGAACGGCCAGCCAGTTAAAACCAAATTCTATGACATGTGTGAAGCATTGGGTCAATTGGGCATCTGGGTGCGTCTGCACTATGTCTATCCATATCCACACGTAGATGCCGTGATTGATTTGATGGCTCAAGGCAAAATCCTGCCTTATCTGGATATTCCATTCCAGCATGCTAGCCCAAGAATCCTGAAGCTGATGAAACGACCTGCTCACAGTGAAAATACACTGGAGCGTTTAAAAGTTTGGCGTGAGAAATGTCCTGACCTAGTCATCCGTTCTACATTTGTGGTGGGTTTCCCGGGCGAAACTGAAGAAGATTTCCAGATGCTTCTGGACTGGCTGAAAGAAGCACAACTGGATCGCGTGGGCTGTTTTACTTACTCACCAGTTGAAGGTGCGACGGCGAATGATCTTCCAGACCATGTGCCGGAAGAGATCAAGCAGGAGCGTTATGAACGTTTCATGCAGGTTCAGCAGGAAATTTCAGCAGCGAAGCTACAAAAACGTATTGGCCAGAAAATGACGGTGCTAGTCGATGACCTGGAAGAAGAATTCCCGGTTGCTGTAGCGCGCTCATATGCGGATGCGCCTGAAATTGATGGTAATGTTTTTGTTGAAGATATCGACAAAAGTGTGATTAAGGCAGGGGATTTGCTTGAAGTCGAAATCACTGATGCAGATGAATATGATTTATTTGCCAAACTGATCTCAATCAAGTCTGCTTAAGATTTTGAATTAAAAGAATTTAGATTAAATAATTTGGAGTTTGATGATGTTGGATTCTAAAAAGCCACGATTTGGTCGCATCCTGCTAAAGCTATCTGGTGAAGCACTGGCAGGAAACAAGGACATGGGTATCGATGCACAAGTACTCGATCAGATGTCACTTTCTATTGCGCATCTCGTGGGTTTGGGTGTACAGGTCGGTATCGTGGTTGGCGGCGGTAACCTGTACCGTGGTAGCCAGTTGCAAAAAGACGGTCTTGTTGGTCGTGTAACCGGTGACCAGATGGGTATGTTGGCGACTGTCATGAACGGTCTGGCATTACGTGATGCTTTGGTACGCCGTAATATCAAAACCCGTTTGATGTCTGCATTACCGATTGGTGCAGTGGTCGAATCTTATTCTAGCCGTGATGCGATTCGTCATCTGACTCAAGGTGAAGTGTGCGTATTTGTTGCGGGTACAGGTAATCCGTTCTTTACTACGGATACAGCAGCATGCTTGCGTGGTATCGAGATTGAATCTGACCTGATCCTGAAAGCAACTAAAGTTGATGGTGTTTACAACAAAGATCCAAGCAAATACGAAGATGCCGTGAAATACGATACTTTGACATTTGATCAGGTGCTGGACGAGAAGTTGGGCGTCATGGATTTAACTGCGATCTGCTTATGTCGTGACCACAATGTGCCACTCCAAGTATTTGACATGAACAAATCTGGCGCATTGCTTTCAGTGGTGATGGGTGAAAAAGAAGGAACTCACGTCACCAATTAATGACGTGAGCTACAAAGCCCTTTATACTACCTCCTAATTTAGTAAATACATCTTTTAAGAATTAAGTAAGGAAGATCATATGATTAACGATCTTAAAAAAGACGCAGAAGAGCGTATGAACAAGTCTCTTGACTCGTTAGAACATGGTTTCGCAAAAGTTCGTACCGGACGTGCGCATCCATCAATTTTGAACGGCGTCATGGTTCCTTACTACGGCTCTGATGTGCCATTGAATCAGGTTGCAAACGTAGGCGTGGAAGATTCACGTACATTGCTGGTTCAACCATTTGAACGTTCAATGGTTGCTGCGATTGATAAGGCGATCCGTGAGTCTGATCTTGGTTTGAACCCGATTACTGCTGACGCGATCCGTGTACCAATGGCAGCGTTGACTGAAGAAACTCGTCGTGACATGCAGAAAGTTGCACGTAACGAAGCTGAAAATGCCAAAGTTGCGATCCGTAATATCCGTCGTGATGTATTGGGTGACATCAAAGCATTGTTGAAAGAAAAAGAAATTTCTGAAGATGATGAACGTCGTGCATCTGACGAAATTCAGAAAATCACAGACAAATTTGTTGCTGAAGTTGACAAGCGCTTGGCTGCGAAAGAAGCTGAATTGATGAAGGTTTAATTCATCAATGACCGCTTCTGAAGAAAATTCCCGTCTTCCAAAACATGTTGCCATCATCATGGATGGCAACAATCGTTTTGCCAAAAAAAATCAGATGCAGAAAGGCGATGGACACCGTGAAGGAAAAACGGTTCTAGACCCGATTGTTGAACATTGTAGAAAAAGAAATATCCAGGCTTTAACGGTCTTTGCATTCTCTAGCGAAAACTGGAACCGTCCCCAATATGAGGTCGACTTGCTCATGAAGTTGTTGGAAGACACGATTCATGAACAGTTGCCACGTATGCAAAAATTTAATATTGCTTTACGTTTTATTGGTGATCGGTCGCGTTTATCTCCTGAATTGCAAGCATTGATGTTGCAAGCAGAACAAAGGACTGCTAATTTCGATAGTATGACGCTTACCATTGCAATCAGCTATGGTGGAATGTGGGACATGGCACAAGCTGCGAAGCAGATTGCTGCGGATGTTTTAACAAATAAATTAGATCTTGAAGCAATTGATACTGATGTGTTCGGTCAATATGTCAGTTTGAGTGACTTGCCGCCTGTTGATCTGCTGATTCGTACCGGTGGAGATTTCCGCCTGTCCAATTTCCTGCTCTGGCAGGCAGCATATGCAGAGCTGTATTTTACTGAGACCTTATGGCCAGAATTTACCGTAGAGGAATTCGATGACGCACTTGCTGTATTTGGCGGGCGCGAACGTCGTTTCGGTAAAACATCAGAGCAGATTCTTCAAGAAAGACTTGAGAATTAATACACATGTTTGAGCGGATTATAACCGCATTGGTGCTGGTTGCAGTCGTACTGAGCTGTATGTTTGCGACCAAATCACAATATCCAATGTTCGCATTGATGGTTGTGGCTGCCGGGGTGGCAGGCTATGAGTGGTTTAAACTCATGCCGCGAAAATGTAAAAATGTAATCAAGCCAGTGGCGTGGGGCTATGGTCTACTGACTGCAGCCTTATCTGCACTGGCTTTATACTATTGGGATGTAGCCTTATTATTATGGTCGGCATCTATTCTGACCTGGTTGCTGAGTATCTACTGGGTTAAAACCTATCCTGATTATGATGGCTGGTACAATGTCAGCTTGCATGGCATCGGGATTGTGCTGGTTTCTGCTGCTGTTACAGCAATCTTCTCGGTTTGGCTAAACTCCCCGTGGTGGTTGATGTACCTGTTCCTGCTGGTTTGGGGTGCAGACAGTGGTGCTTACTTTGTTGGACGCAAGTTCGGCAAGAAAAAACTCGCACCAAATGTCAGCCCAAACAAGTCGGTAGAAGGCTTATACGGTGGTATTCTTACCTCCATGCTCATCGTGGTTGCCGTTGCTTCACTTTATCTGGATATGACCTGGCCAGAGCTATGTCTGTTCCTGATCCTTTCTGTTATTACCGTATTTAGTTCAGTGCTAGGTGACCTGTTTGAATCCATGATCAAGCGCCGTGCTGGAATCAAGGATTCGGGCCGTATTTTGCCGGGTCATGGTGGTGTACTAGATCGTATTGATTCTTTGCTTGCTGCAGCTCCTATCTTTGCAACAGGCATATATGTTTTAAAACTTATTGGCGTAGATTTATAAATGTCACAAGCTGTTTGTATACTGGGTGCTACAGGTTCAATTGGTCAAAGTACTTTAAAAATTTTGCAGCAACATCCTGAAGCTTACTCGGTTTTCGCTGTGACAGCGCAAAGTCGTATTACTGAGCTGGCAGAAATCTGTCAGCAGTACCGTCCTAAAGTGGCTGTAGTGCCTGCAAATAAAGTTGATGAGCTTTCTCAGCTGCTACAAGTACAGGGCTTATCAGATATCGAAATTCTTCAGGACGAAGCAGGCTTAATTTCAGTCGCAGAGCATGCGGATGTTGATATCGTGATGGCAGCAATTGTCGGGGCGGCGGGCCTGCTTCCTACATTGGCTGCAGTCAAAGCGGGTAAGCGTGTCCTATTGGCCAATAAAGAAACCTTGGTCATGTCCGGCGACATCATGATGCAAGCTGCGCGAGATTATGGTGCATTATTATTGCCAGTCGACTCTGAACATAATGCGATTTTCCAGTGCCTGCCTCAAAACTACTTTGATGCCGAACGTAATGGTCAACCTAAGCTCGGTGTTCATCAGATTTTACTGACTGCTTCTGGCGGTCCATTCTTGAATCATTCTCTTGAACAATTGCATGATGTGACGCCTGCTCAAGCCTGCAAACATCCAAACTGGTCAATGGGGCAAAAAATTTCTGTAGATTCAGCTACTTTAATGAATAAAGGGCTGGAACTTATCGAAGCGTGTCATTTGTTTGCAGTTCAAGAACAATTTGTTACAGTTATTGTGCATCCACAGAGTATTATTCATTCCATGGTGCAATATGTGGACGGGTCGACATTGGCACAAATGGGTAACCCGGATATGGGCACGCCAATTGCACATGCTTTGGCATGGCCACAACGGATTAGTACCCATATCCCGGCTCTGGATTTGTTTAAGCATTCACAGCTGAATTTCCAGGAACCGGATGTGGTGCGTTTTCCGGCACTGAAATTAGCACGTCAAGCCATGAAGAGTGGTGGAATTGCGCCTACAATTTTGAATGCGGCCAATGAAATTGCAGTTGCTGCATTTTTAAATCAGCAAATCAGATTTACCCAAATTCCTCAGGTGGTTGAAACTGTCCTGAATCAGATGGACAATCAACCAGCACACGATCTGGATACTATCCTGCATGCAGATCACACAGCACGAGGTTTATCACAGCAATATGTTGTGAATAAAGGAAGTTAAGACATGAACGCCTTGTTTATTATTGCAGCCGCAATCCTATTACTCGGTCCCTTAATTGCGATTCACGAGTTTGGTCACTACATTGTGGCACGTAAACTGGGCGTTAAAGTACTGGTCTATTCCATTGGTTTTGGGCCAACCCTCCTAAAATGGACTTCTAAAAAATCCGGTATCCAATATCAGCTTTCAGCTTTACCTTTGGGTGGCTATGTCAAAATGCTAGACGAGCGTGAAGGCAGTGTGGCAGAAGAAGACTTGCCTAAAGCCTTTAACCGTCAGCATCCTTGGAAACGTATTGCCATCGTTGCTGCGGGTCCTCTCATTAACCTGCTTTTAGCCGTTGTCCTGTTTTGGGTGCTTTTTTTACCTGCACAAGAACAGCTTAATACTCGCGTAGGCAAGGTCTTACCAAACACACCGGCAGCCGCAGTACAGATGCAGCCGGGTGACAAGATTGTCGCTGTAGATGGTGCGCAAGTCGAAACTTGGGAAAAACTGAGTTATGCCTTGGTGGATCGTGTGGGTGAAACTGGTGTGGTCTCGATTCAGGCAGACCGTGCGGGTGAAAACAAGATATTCCAGTTACCAATTCAAGACTTTCTTAAAGATCAAAGTCAGTCACCCCTTGATACACTAGGTTTCTTGCCATATCGTCCGGAAATTCCGGCTGTAGTGAGCAAACTGAGTGAAGATGGGGCAGCCATTCGTCAGGGTCTTAAAGAAGGTGACAAGATTCTGGCCATTGATGGTGTACAGATGAAAGACTGGTTCGATGTGGTACAGGTTGTACAGGCATCACCAGAAAAATTACTTAAGATAGATGTATTACGTGGTAATCAGGTCGTGCATCTTCAAGTCATGCCGCAAGGCAAACGTGACAATATGGGGAATGTAACCGGTATGCTCGGAGTTCAAAGTGATCCGGGCAAGGTGACAATTCCTGCTGAATATAAACAGACGATTCACTATACGCCTGTTGAGGCGATGGTGATGGCCTTTGACAAGACAGCACATCTGTCTTCAATGATTTTGAACTCGATCGTCAAAATGGTACGTGGTCTGATTGGTCTGGATAATCTTTCTGGCCCGATTACCATTGCCAAAGTGGCGGGACAAAGCGCGGAAATGGGTTGGGAAACTTTTATTTCCTTTATGGCGCTAATGAGTGTAAGTTTAGGGATATTAAACTTATTGCCAATCCCAATGCTTGATGGCGGACATCTGGTTTATTATTTTATCGAATTAATTCGTGGTAAACCTGTTTCTGAACAAATACAATTGGTTGGATTAAAAATTGGTATGGTACTGCTCGGCAGTATGATGCTTTTGGCATTATTTAATGACTTTATGCGTTTATAATAACGTAAATGGAATAATTAACAGCGGAAAAGACTGGCATGCAGCACACACATTTATTTATGCCTTTGGCACTCGTTAGTGCAATGGCAGTAGCACAACAAGTATATGCGGCAGAAGACTTCATTGTACAAGATATAAAATTTGATGGATTGGTACGTTTAACTCCAGAAAATGTGTACGGCTTGGTGCCAATCAACAGTGGTGACCGGGTGAATGATCCGATCATTGCCAATGCGATTCGTAGCCTGTATGCATCTGGGCTATTTGATGACATTAAAGCCGTTCAACAGGGCAATACCTTGGTATTCCAGGTAGTAGAACGTCCGGTAATTTCAAAAATCGAGCTGAAAGGCAATAAGCTAATTCCGAAGGAAGCGCTGGAGGAAGGCCTGAAAAAAATGGGTCTAGCTGAAGGTGAGGTACTGAAGAAATCTGCACTGCAAACAGTTGAAACCGAGCTGGAACAGCAATATATGCAGCAAGGTCGTTATGATGCCGATATTACGGTAACAACGACACCGCGACCAAACAACCGCGTTGAAGTGTTGATCGATTTTGTTGAAGGTAAAGCCGCTAAAGTTTTTGATATCAATATCATCGGTAATACTGTTTTTAAAGAATCAGATATCAAACAGGCATTCGCTGTTAAAGAAAGTGGCTGGAGCTCGGTCATTTCGCGTAATGACCGTTATGCACGTGAAAAAATGGCTGCGAGCCTAGAAGCCTTACGTGCGATGTATCTGAACCGTGGTTACATCAACTTCAATATTACCAATTCAAGTCTGAACCTGAGTGAAGATAAAAAGAATGTCTTTATTGAAGTTTCAGTCAATGAAGGCGAACAGTTTAAGTTTGGACAAACCAAATTCCTAGGTGATGCGCTTTATAAACCTGAAGAGCTACAAGCTTTGCAATTATATAAAGAAGGCGATACCTATTCTCAGGAACGAGTGAATGCGGTCAAGCAGCTATTGCTACGTAAATATGGTAATGCTGGTTATTACTATGCTGAAGTAAATGTTGTACCTCAGATTAATAACGAAACTAAACAGGTTGACCTGAACTACTATATTAATCCAGGTCAGCAAGTGACTGTACGTCGGATCAACTTCACAGGTAATTCTAAAACTGCCGATGAGGTATTGCGTCGTGAAATGCGCCAGATGGAAAGTGCGCTGGCAAGCAATGAGAAGATTGACCTGTCTAAAGTACGTTTAGAACGTACTGGTTTCTTCAAAACAGTTGATATCAAACCTGTTCGTATTCCAGGATCACCAGATCAGATTGATTTGAATGTGGCAGTTGAAGAGCAGCATTCAGGTACAAGTACTCTAGCTGTTGGTTTCTCTCAAAGTGGTGGTGTAACGTTCCAGGCTGGATTAAGTCAGACTAACTTCCTGGGTACAGGGAACAGCGTTTCGATTGATCTGTCACGTTCTGAAACTCAAGATTATTATAACTTGAGTGTAATGGACCCGTACTTCACGATTGATGGTGTACGTCGCGGTTATAATCTTTACTACCGTAAAACAAAGTTGGATGATGACTATAACGTAAACAACTATGTTACAGACAGCTTGGGCGGTGGTATCAACTTTGGTTATCCAATTGATGAGAACCAGAGTGTAAGCCTGGGTCTGAATATAGACCAGACTGAAGTGACCACAGGGCCATATGTATCTACATATGTGGCTGACTATTTGGAACGTAATGGTGGTAAAGAAACCAAGCGTGGTGACTTCTGTCCAGGTCAGGTTGAATCTGCAACAGGCAACTGTGTAGATGCAAATGGTGCTCCACTTGATACTATTTCATATGGTCAAGAGTTTAAGGGTGATTTCTTGACCTATAACCTGAATCTGGGTTGGTCTTATAATACTTTGAACCGTCCAATGTTCCCGACCACAGGTATGTCACATCGTGTCAATGCAGAAATTGCTTTGCCAGGTAGTGATGTGGAATATCAAAAGCTCACTTATGACGCTCAGGCTTTCTTCCCCTTAGGCAAAGACTTTGTTCTGCGTGGTTATGGTCGTTTAGGCTATGGTAATGACCTGCCTTTCTATAAGAACTTCTATGCCGGTGGTTATGGTTCAGTACGTGGTTATGAAAACAGTACCTTAGGTCCTAAATATCCAGGCGTATATTTCTCTGACATCGGCCGAACTGATCCATCCCCAGAAGAAGTGGGCGGTAATGCTTTAGTTCAATTTGGTACTGAGTTAGTTCTGCCTGTTCCATTTAAGGGAGATTGGGCGCGTCAGGTTCGTCCGGTACTCTTTGCTGAAGGTGCTCAAGTATTTGATACTCAGTGTGATGTATCTAATGATAATATTTTCGTGAATGGCAGCTCGGTGAGTGGTAAACAGTACTGTAAAGATAACTTTGGTTTCGATGCAGGCAATATGCGTTATAGCGTAGGTGCTGGTTTCACCTGGATTACCATGATTGGTCCATTATCACTGAGCTATGCATACCCGTTGAATGATAAAGACGGTGATGAAACTCAAAATGTTCAGTTCGAAATTGGACGTACTTTCTAAGAAGACTTTGGTCTTAAATACAAATTTTGCTCATGAAGCCATCAGGTTTTGTGAGCAAAATTTTTTGAATGGGTAAAAACATGAAAAAAATGATGATGGCAATGGGTATTGCTTTAGCGGGTTTAACTTCATTGTCACATGCAGATGATTATGGAATCGTTGATCTGGAAAAAGTGGTACAAAACAGTACTTATTTAAAGCAGCAAAATGCCACTCTGGAAAATGAAATCAAGCCGCAAACCGCACAGATTGCACAGTTTCAAAAAGACCTTGCTGCAATCAAGCAAAAAGGTCAGGTTGCTAAAACACCAGCAGAACGTGAAAAAATAGCCAAAGAATTTGAAGGTAAAGCGACTCAACTGGCAGGTGTGCAGCAACAGGTACAGGCAACTGTGCAAACGCGCATGCAAAGTGTAAATAAGGCTTTTGAAGGAAATCTGAAGCGTGCTGCCGAACAATTACGCCAAGAAAACAAGCTAGATGTGGTTTTAAATAAAAATTCCGTACTTGCTTATGACGCGAAGTATGATTTAACTGATAAAATGATTCAAAAGGTTAATGCAATTAAATAATCGATGAATCATCAAAAACTTCAGTTAGCTGACCTCGCTCGTCTTGTCCAAGGTGAGTATGTAGGTCAGGCAGATTTATGTTTGAGAGGTTTGGCAAGTCTTGAAAATGCAACCTCTCATGACCTTGCATTTGTCAATGCAGATAAATATCTGGAACAAGCAGCTCAGAGTAAGGCGGGCGCTTTAATTGTGACTGCTGAATTAAAAGAGCAGCTAACTTCCCAGCAGAACTTCATTGTCGTGGCCAACCCTTATCTGGCTTTTGCAATTCTGACTCACGTTTTTGAGAAAAAGCATACGACTCAGGGAATTGAAAGTACCGCACAAATTCATCCATCTGCCATCATTGCTGACAATGCCTATATTGGTCACTATGCCATCATTGGTGAGAATTGTGTGGTAGGTGAAAATACGATTATCCAGTCACACGTTCAGATCGACGACCAGGTTGAAATTGGTCGGGACTGTTTTATTGATGCCCATGTGACTTTAACAGGTGCTACAAAAATCGGTAATCGTGTTCGTATCCATGCCAATACCGTGATTGGTAGTGAAGGTTTTGGTTTCGCACCTTATCAAGGGAAATGGCATCGGATTGCCCAGTTGGGTTCAGTCCGTATTGCAGATGATGTCCGGATCGGCTCAAACTGTAGTATTGACCGGGGTGCACTGGATGACACAATTCTGGAACAAGGTGTCGTTATTGATAATCTTGTGCAAATCGCCCATAACGTCAAGATTGGTGAAAATACTGCGATTGCAGCCAAATGCGGGATTGCCGGTAGTACCACGATTGGCAAAAACTGTATTCTCGCAGGGGCCTGTGGGGTAGCAGGACACCTACATATCACCGATAATGTGACCTTGACAGGAATGTCAATGGTGACAAATAACATTACTGAAGAAGGTACTTATTCTTCAGGCATGGGATTGTTGCCTAATCAGCAATGGAAACGCACAGTGGTTCGCTTAAGACAATTAGCAGATGTGCCATTGACCCAGTTGGTAAAACGATTGGATCATATGCAATCTCAAATTGAGTCCATTGAATCAACATTTAAGTTGCGTAAATAATTATGATGACAGAGTCGAATTTGCCTACATTCACGAAGCCTGAATTGCCAATGAATATTCAAAAGATTCGTGAATATTTGCCCCATCGCTATCCATTTCTGCTGGTAGATCGCGTTGTCGATATTACCGAAAATGGCATTGTTGGTTATAAAAACGTCTCAATTAATGAAGAGTTTCTGCAAGGCCATTTTCCGAACTATCCAATCATGCCAGGCGTATTGATTGTCGAGGCATTAGCACAGATCTCAGGTATCCTTGGTTTTGTCATGAATAATGAAACTCCAAAAGAAGGTTCATTATTCCTTTTTGCTGGCGCTGAAAAGGTTCGATTTAAAAAACAAGTGGTTGCTGGCGACCAATTAGTACTTAAATCTGAATTAGTGATGCAAAAACGTGGCATTTATAAATATAATTGTATTGCCACAGTAGATGGCATTGTCGCAACAACCGCGGAAATTATGGTTTCCCATCTGAAAGTCGAGCAGGCATGAGCAATAATCCCCTAATTCATCCAACTGCCATCATTGACGCATCTGCAGTAATTGCTGCAGATGTACAGATTGGCCCTTATTGTATTATTGGGCCAAATGTCACGATTGGTGCTGGTACCAAACTGCATTCACATGTCGTGGTAGGTGGTTTCACACGTATTGGTGAACATAATGAAATTTTTCAGTTCGCCAGTGTTGGTGAGGTCTGCCAAGATCTGAAATATGCAGGTGAGGAAACCTGGCTGGAAATTGGTGATTATAATAAGATTCGTGAACACTGCAGTCTGCACCGTGGTACGGTTCAGGACAAAGGTATTACCAAGATTGGCAGTCATAACCTGTTAATGGTAAATACGCATATTGCACATGACTGTATGGTTGGTGATCATAACATTTTTGCAAATAATGTCGGTGTGGCGGGTCACGTACACGTAGGCGATTATGTCGTGATTGGTGGTAACTCAGGTATTCACCAGTTCTGTAAAATTGACTCTTACAGCATGATTGGTGGTGCTTCACTGATTCTGAAAGATGTTCCTGCCTATGTGATGGTATCGGGTAACCCGGCCCATGCATTTGCCATGAATATTGAAGGCATGCGTCGTAAAGGCTGGTCAAAAGACGTGATTAATGGTTTACGTGAATCCTTTAAGCTGATTTATAAATCTGGCTTAACGACTCAGGAAGCTATTGAGAAAATCCGTAACGAGATTCTTCCAGAAGTTTCTGAGGCCCAACGTCTGATTGATTCACTTGAACAATCAAAGCGTGGCATTGTGCGTTAAGTTATAGAAGTGAAGTTGGAATTAAAAAAGACACCTGCATGGTGTCTTTTTTATTTTGAGGCTTTATATTTTACTTAAGAAATTTAACTTCTTCAGCTTTCGGATAGTTCTTGAGTAGTTTCGCTTTATATTGCGAAGCAAGAGTAGCATTCTTTTCTACATCCTTACTAATATTATAAAGCTGATAAAGGGCAGTAGAGGCTTTTGCAGAATTCGGATAGCGGTCAACCACAATCAGATAATTCTTCTTTGCTTCATTAAAATTCGGTGGATCAATGGACAGGTTGAATTCGGCTAACCAGAAGTGAGCATTGCTGATATAGACGCTATTTGGGTTATTCTTGATGAAATTCTGCATGGGCGCAATGGCTTTAGCTGCACCACCATTTTTATAGGCATCCAGTGCAATAGTATAAGCCGCTTTTTCCTGCTCACTCGACTGTTGCGTTGTGGATGTTTGATTAGTGGTCGTAGGAGCATTAGAGCTTAAACTGGGAGAAATATCCTGTTGGTTATCCTCCGCGGGAGTATCTTCAGCAGGTTCAATTTTTTGCTGCAACAGTTCAAGACGTTGATCCAGATCGGCATAGCGGTTGGTTAATTCGCTTTTTAATCTCTCAATCTCATTTTCTTGTTCTTCGATTTTTCCACGTAAACTGCGTAGATCATTTTCAAGCTGCTGGTTTTTTTGCATGAGCTGCCAGCTGGTATTGGTCTGAGGCGCATCTGCACCTGTAGCAATGGCAGATTGAGAGCTGATATTATTTGATTGAGCACCTTGGCTGAGTCCACGTGATTCGATAGGAATCGCAGCAAAAAGAGAGGTTGTACAGAGTGCAGTGAGGGCACACAATACCTGTTTCTTAAACATCATATAAGTTCCATGATTTTTGGCGAGATTATGTATCCGCAGCTCATTTATTCTAAAAGAGATAACCCGTTTATAGCTTCACATTTAAAACGGCATTTTTAGAAATTGCAACAAGGTTTTACAAAGATCATGTGAATTTCGATATTCATGAATTAATTGTGAAGAATATTAAAAAACCAGCATCTTGGGGCATATTGTTTTTAAAATAATCAAACGGATAGCTTATGCCGAAAATTTGAAATACAGCCCTTGCAACTTCAATAAAAATCTCTATACTCTGTTTCTGTAATGGTAGCCCTGCCGGTTACTTCGCAATTGTACTCTATGAACCCCGCCAGGACCGGAAGGTAGCAACGGTAGTAGATCTATGATGTGCCGGAGCTTTGCTGGTAGGGTTGCCACCAGATTTATAATTATAAAATTTCTCTATTCTCTCTTTATTTTCAATCTTAATCTTCATTGTTTTCCCTTTCTTTAATATTTACTTTTAAATTTCTATCTAATGCCACTTCCTTGAATACTTGAATTGTTTGGAACATTAAAATTCAATCATGAAAATAGATTATCTTAATTTGAGCTTTTGAAAGCTTTTTGCTGTTTGAGATTAATTGTAATAAGGGAAACTATTTAAGCAGGATAGCAAAGAGGAAAATAAAAAAAAGCCTAAGCATATTTTTTCACAAATACAAAAGAATTAATCTTCGGCCTTGCGGCTAATCGCTTTCATGATCGCATCCATTTCAAAACCACGATACATTAGAAAACGGATCTGTTTGGCTTTAAGTTTTGGGTCTTTCGTCACTTCTGGACCATATTTTCTAAGTTTCAGTTCATAAGCCTGTTGTACCCAGTCCGTTTCTTTCAGTTCTTCACTGATCAGGGCAGTATCAATCTTTTTGCTTTTCAGCTTCATTTTAATCTGATTGGGGCCTTTGCCTTTGCGCTTTTGGCTCGACAACATGATTTCAGCGACACGTTGATCACTTTGATAGTTTTCTCTAGATAGTTCTTCAACCAAAGTGACCACTTCATTGCGATCTTCTGCATAAATCGCCAGTTTTTCGATGAGTTCAGCTTTGGAGTATTCCTTGCGAGTCAGTACAGCAAAGGCATAAGAACGCAAACGGGAGCCGGTTAGACCAGGTTTCTTTTGCTCTTTATTGGAGTTACCAAATAAGCTATCTTCCGGATCAAATTCTGGCAAATTCTGTGACTCGACAGGTGCAGGAGTGACTGAATCTTCAGCATCACCAAACTGCTGTTTAATCGCATCATAGTCCAAAAGTTTGCTGAATTTTGCGTCTGACATATTGATCTCGATTAAAATATCTATTCCATAATAACAAAAACGCCCCTTAGGGCGCTCTGTTATGATGTTTAAGGACTATGCATCCAGAAAGTCTGCTGGTTCTTCTTCGTCTTTATCTTCGACTACTTTGCCTGTAGTAAGCAGTTGCTCACGGATCAGTTTTTCAATGGTATCCGCCAGCTCTTTGTGTTCTTCCAGATAACGGATAGTATTGTTCTTACCTTGGCCAATCTTGTCGCCTTGATATGAATACCATGCACCCGCTTTTTGAACGATTTCTTGCTGTACTGCAAGGTCAATCAGTTCACCAAGATGGTTAACACCTTTACCATACAGAATCTGGAACAGAGCTTCTCTGAATGGAGGCGCCATTTTGTTTTTCACAACTTTGACTTTGGTTTCAGAACCTACGATCTCGTCGCCTTCTTTCACCTGACCGATACGGCGGATATCCAGACGTACAGAAGCATAGAATTTCAGTGCATTACCACCAGTAGTCGTTTCCGGGCTACCGAACATTACACCAATCTTCATACGGATCTGGTTAATGAAAATCACCATACAGTTTGAACGCTTGGCATTACCGGTAATTTTACGCAGTGCTTGGCTCATCAAACGTGCTTGTAGACCCATATGTGAGTCACCCATTTCGCCTTCAATTTCGGCGCGAGGCGTCAATGCAGCAACAGAGTCGACTACGATCAGGTCAATCGCACCAGAGCGTACCAGCATGTCAGCGATTTCAAGTGCCTGTTCACCATTGTCTGGCTGAGAAACCAGCAGGTTATCAATATCTACACCGAGTTTACGGGCATATTGAGGATCAAGTGCGTGCTCGGCATCGATGAATGCACATGTACCGCCAGCTTTTTGACATTCAGCAATTGCTTGTAATGTCATTGTGGTCTTACCTGAAGATTCAGGACCATAAATCTCGATAATACGGCCTTTCGGTAAACCACCAATACCGAGTGCAATATCAAGCGTTAAAGAACCAGTAGATACAGCTTCAACTGCTTGCACGGTATTGTCACCAAGACGCATCACTGTGTTTTTACCAAACTGTTTTTCAATCTGGCTTAAGGCAGCGTTGAGCGCCTTGTTTTTATTCTCATCCATCTTACAACCTCAATACGATGTCACAAACTTAGTACTCAAGTGGATGTCTTACATTAGAGCTTCGTTCCACAGGAATATAGTGACAGAAATTTCCCTTGTGTTCTATAAAATCCAGCAATGTTACGACACATGCTGACGCTTGAATTTAATCATCATTATATGACCAATGTTGATCAAAGTTCTGACTATTTTCATTCTTGAATCGACTGATGTCTCGACGATCTTTTTTGCTTGGTCGATGATCGGGACGCGCTAGATTATGCAACTTTCTTTGCGATGCAATCAATTCCCGGCGAGCGATACTGACTTCAGTTTCTTCATACAGTTTCTGTGCCACAGGTGCAGGACCACGAACATCAGAAAGTTCTTTTACAACTACGGTTTTTTTGTCGATACCTTGCTGAATCGTCAACTCCATACCCACACGGACTTCGCGAGATACTTTTACACGCTCACCATTATGATGGACTTTACCGCCCTCAATAGCATTCTTGGCAATTGAACGGGTTTTAAAAAAACGTGCCGCCCACAGCCATTTATCTATACGCATGCCTACCGCATCTTCGGGTAAAGACGATTTACGCATATTGCTTGTTTACCTCAGACTGATTTAAATGAGTGATTAAATCTGTTAATTGGTGCAGCATCGGGTAATTGCAAGTCTGGCGCGCAACTTTACTGGAAGATGGTTGCTGGATGCAGAACAGGTTCTGGATGCCATAAGCCTTGGCGCCATTCAGGACTTTTTCGGTATCATCAATAAAATAGACCTGCTCAGGATCAAAGGAATGCAGGGCATTCAGGCCTTGCCAGAATTCTACAAATTCTTTGGCATGCCTAATGCTTTCCGAGCTGACAATGACATCAAAATAATTTTTGAGATTGAGATGTTCCAGTTTAAAGGCTAGACCGGCACAGTCGGCATTGGTGGCAAGCCAGATCGGATAGCCATTATTTTTAAGATAATCGAGTAATTCGAGGCAATAAGGGCGTAAGCTAACTTTATCTTTATGCTCAATTTGCATGGCCAGAACATCGACTTCGACTTTAGCTGTCCAGAAGCGAGAAGAGTACCAGTTTAGGGTATGATTATGTTGCTGATAGAATGCATAAAGCGTTTCGCGGCTCTGTTCCAGACTACAGCCATGTGTTTCAGCATAACGGACCGGTAGTAATTCGTTCCAGATGAAATCATCGTAGGCAAGATCAAGTAAAGTTCCGTCCATATCAAAAAACAGGCGGTTTTTCTGAGCAATTCGACATATAAGGTTTTCTATGTTTAAAGCGACAATAGCACCACAAGATCCGATGATTTTGCAGTTTGTGCCCATTTTGACACAGGCTTGTGAAATTTTGCGAGAAGAATATCAGCGTTATTGTTCAGGTGCTGCGTTTGATATTGTCAAGAAAAGTGATGATTCTCCTGTGACCCAGGCAGACTATCGGGTGAATAGTTATTTAACCCAGGCTTTGGCAGAAATTTCAGAATTACCTTTACTGTCAGAAGAGGGGCAGCAGGATCAGCGTCATGCCTGGACAGATTTCTGGTTACTTGATCCTCTGGATGGCACTAAAGAGTTTCTGCACCAGCGCCCGGAATTTACGATTAATCTTAGTCTGATCAGAGGCAGTCTGACTACCTTTGCTATTTTGGCGGTTCCTGCGCAGCAGTTGATCTATTTCTGCCCTGAACAGGGCATGCCTTTAAAATACGATATTCAGGATCAGGCATGGTTTGACTATGAGGCAGCTACTGATCATCAGGATGTCTTTGTCGGTCTGAGTCAGAGCAGTCAGCAAAAGCCAAAATATGTCGAGTATTTGCAAAGTCTAGCTAAACTTAGCGCCTACACCGAGTTCAAGGCAGGAAGTGCCTATAAATTTTGCATGATCCTTGAAGACCGGGTAGACATTTATCCTCGTTTCCATCCAACCTCTGAATGGGATACCAGTGCCGGTCAATGCATGCTTGAGCGGATTGGTGGAGGGCTGGTTGATCTTGAAGGTCGGCCATTCATCTACAACCAGCGCAAGACCTTACTGAATGGCGGGTTTATCGCCTATAAGAATGAAGCTATGAAGGTATTGGCTTTACGGGCACTGGCGGACATGCAAGACAATGATTGAGCTCATAGCCGTTCATGGTATAGTGAGGAAGATTCCGTTGATAGATCAGTTGGCAAGATTGTGGCATTAAAACTGCTTCCACCAAGTATGCTCAGTGCAATAGATTTATTGCCTAATACCAAGACACCTGTGACTCTGTTTACGCGGCATTCTCTGCGTGAAGATGTCGCTGGTCAGGGACTGGCAGGTTATGATTTGCAGTTGACGCCGCAAGGACGTGATCTGGCGCAGGAATGGGGCGCTTATCTGGTCAATCAAACAGATCGGCATATCCAGCATTGTATATCGAGTCCGATTCAGCGCTGTGTAGATACCGCAGCATTGATGATCGAAGGGGCAGATGCAACGGATAAAGCACCGCATACCCATAAGATTGAAATCGTTGAACAGGGTTTGCTGGTTGAGCCAGGCAGTTTTGTACTGGATATTCAAAAAGCAGGGCCATATTTCAAAAAACAGGGGGCATTAGGCTTTATCAATAGCTTCGTCAATAATGCTTTGCCTGGAATGAAACATCCAATTAATGGCGTAGTAGATGTACTTGAATTAATTTATAACACTCATCCGAAAACGCCGTATGGGCTCAGTCTGGCGGTCAGTCATGACACCATTCTAGCAGCGATGATTGCAGTGATGTCTGGGCATCAGGAAGTCAGTCGTGAAGACTGGCCGAAAATGATGGAAGGTCTGTTTGTCTGGTTTGAAGGCGATGTATTTGAGGAATCTAAACTAAAATGGATCTGGCGTGGCAAAGTGCATGAGCTGGATATTTCCCAATTTCAGAATACCGAATTAAAGGTAAATAAATAATTTAAAGGCTCAATCATTTAGGTTGAGTTTTTTACATTTATCGTATGAAAGTGAAATAGAGTAACGATGAAATATCACTATGCTGATATTTAAACCAATTTTGGAAGCATAGGAGTCATTATGAAAATAATCACAATTTTAAGTCTGGTCGTTATGCTGGGATTAACTGCCTGTCAGCGTGATACAGACAATGCACAGCAAGATCAGACCACCACGCCTCATTCTATGGATAAGGATGAATAATTTATTCTGTTTTTATCTAAGTAAAAGATTTCTATGACTAGGATTGAGAATAATCTGGTATTCATCATTCTTTATTGTTGATTTGGTATTAAATTTCAGGCACAAAAAAAGCCCTAAAAGGGCTTCTTTTGATTTGCGATTAGTTAGAAGCTAATGCTTTAACTTGCGCGTTCAAACGGCTCTTATGACGAGCTGCTTTATTTTTATGGATGATACCTTTGTCAGCCATACGGTCGATTACTGGAACAGCTTTTTTGTAAGCTTCAGTAGCAACAGCATAGTCGCCAGCAGCAATAGCAGCTACTGTACGTTTAAGATATGTACGAACCATAGAACGCAAGCTTGCGTTGTGTTTGCGTGCTTTAACGTTTTGACGAGCACGTTTTTTTGCTTGAGCAGAGTTTGCCACTCGTGCACTCCTTGAAATAGATTGGTCTGGGCGGGCTGAAACTCAACTGAAAACCACATCAGAAGAACTATCACCAGCCCGTAAACAAGTGCCATATTTTGAGGAAACTATGGGCTTAAGTCAAGTCTTGACATGCTTTGACAACATTTTAGTTGCAGAAAAATTCTAAAGAAAACGTTAGATTAGTATCTAAGCAGGGAGATCGTACAAAAAATGACTAAAACCATTACATATCCTATCGTGATTGGCGCTACAGGCTTGGTCGGAAAGACTTTGGTGCAACAGCTGGTAAATGAACCAAGTTGTAAGCGTATTAGCGTCATCGTGCGTAAACATCAACCAGAATTTGAACAATGGCACAAGGTCAAACAGGTGGTCATTGAGGACTTTTTAATGCTCAATGACCAGGATGTCAGTGGCCATACCCATGCCTTTAGCTGTCTGGGTACTACCTTAAAGAAAGCCGGCTCCAAAGAAGCTTTTTATAATACCGATTACACCATCAATGCCCATTTTGCCGAACTGGTGCAGCAAACGGATGCTCATTATCTGTTGATTAGTGCGATGGGTGCCAATTCAAAATCCAGACTGTTCTATAACCGGGTAAAGGGTGAATTAGAGGATTATATCCAGACCTTGTCTCTGGAGCGTATCAGCTTGTTCCGACCGTCTTTGTTGATTGGTGAGCGGGATCATCAGCGTTTACTGGAAGACGCGGCACAGAACCTGTTTGACAAGTTTTCGCATTTTATCCCCGATTCTTTTAAATACAAGCCAGTGACAGCAGAGCAGGTGGCTCATACTATGGTATATGCAGCGCTTAATCAGACTGTGAAATTTGAAATTTATGATAATTTAGCCATACAAAAAATGAAATGAGGGTAAAAAATCGTGTCCAGCGTACCATTTGTAACTTGTGACCTGCTTGATGATAATCCGGATAAAGACCTGCAGGTAGTCGCCCCATGCCTGGATGGCAAATTCTTCAGAAGTTATGGCGCACGTAAAAGCTTCGGCGGCCAGATTGTGACCGTAAAATGTTTTGAAGATAACTCTCGCGTAAAAGAGTTATTAGCGACAGATGGTACAGGCAAGGTTCTGGTCGTAGATGGTGGTGCTTCTATGCGCTGTGCATTGATGGGTGACCTGATTGCTGAATCTGCGGTGAAAAACCACTGGAATGGCGTGATTATCTACGGTTGTGTGCGTGACGTCGATGCGATTGCAGAGCTGGATCTTGGTGTGCATGCACTGGCTTCAATTCCACAGAAGAGCAACCGCAAGGGAATTGGTGAAGTTGATGTGCCGCTTTATTTTGGTGGTGTGACCTTTAAATCGGGTGAATACGTTTATGCCGATAACAATGGCATTGTCCTGTCCAAAGAACAATTGGTGGACTAATTCCGGTTATTGAAAATATACAAAAACAAGCTATACCGTGGAAGTTAGGCAGTTTAGATTGCTGCTTTCACGGTTTGAAAATAATAAAGAGGACAGACGATATGTTAGGCCATCAGATTAAAGTAGCACAGGCATTGGCATCCGCATTTCTGGAAGGTGGACGTGGTACGACCGGTACACCATTTCCGAATCAGCCTGAAAAGCCTCTCAAGCTTTATGAATATGAAGGATCACCTTTTTGTCGTCGTGTCCGTGAGGTCATGACTTTACTGAATCTCGATTATGAAGTATATCCGTGCCCACGAGGCGGTAAACGCTTTCGTCCCGAAGTGAAACAGCAGGGTGGCAAACTTCAGTTTCCATTTTTAGTAGATGAAAATACTGGAGATAAGCTATACGAATCTCAGGATATTATTCATCACTTGTTTAAGCATTATGGCAAGACGGGTAAAACACCAGCTAAGTATTCAAATTATCCAAAAGTACCGGTTGCTGCCATTGCAGGTACGATGGTAAATGGGCTACGTGGTGGCATGGCTAAACCGTTGTCGAAGAATACCCCTGCACCTGAACAGCTTCTTGAACTATGGGGCTTTGAAGCCAGTCCTTATACCCGTATTGTCCGGGGCGTATTGTCTGAACTTGAAATCCCTTATATCTATCATAATGTGGCGAAAGAACGCTGGCAGGATCAAGGTCTAGCAAAATTGCGTTTAAAACCGGGTAAATATGAACCCTTATCGGGGGGTAAACGTGAACAAGTCTTAAAAGTAATGGGGAATAATATCCAGGTTCCTTATCTGGTTGATCCAAATACTGGTGTCAAGATGTTCGAATCTAAAGATATTGTGGAGTATTTGAAGCAGCAATACGGTTCTGAAAAGAAAAGCAAAAAATAAACTGCTATTTAATATTTAGAAGCTACAAAAAAATGCCATCTTAAAATAGATGGCATTTTTATAGTTTATAAATTTGAATTTTCCAAGAACAAGAACTCTGCTTTCAAAATTATTCATACTTATGCCTGCTCATAATAAAGTTAAAAAAACTCATGATTTTTCTTCTTTTTTTGTTTATATAGGACTTACGCATTGA
>NZ_DCRI01000051.1:0-326 GCF_002324975.1 Acinetobacter sp. UBA1496
TCAGGTCCATGTTTCTTGCGCTTCCATTCGCCCTCACCTAGAAACTTCATGCCTGTAGAGTCCATGAGTAGATGCAGCCCATCGCTACTTTTTTGGTAGTTGATTACAATATCAATATGCTTTTGTCTTCTACAAAGCGTGGTGTAATCTGGAGCTATCCAATTTAATCCGCAAAGTTTAATCAGACTTTGCACAAAGCCAGTAACCATACGTAAAGACAGACGGAATAAGGATTTAATCATTAAGCAGCATTGGATGGCTGCGTCGGAGTAGGTTTGATTTCGCCCTTGTTTGCCTTTTGATGGCGCATACCATTGCGTAGCAGG